>JBCBDK010000112.1:0-9080 GCA_038529675.1 Actinomycetota bacterium | reverse complement strand
GTGGTCGTGCCGGTGTCGGTGGTTGTGCCGGTGTCGGCGGTCGTGCCGGTGTCGGCGGCCGTGTCGCTGTGGGCGCCCGAGAGCAGTGCTTCATAGGCGGCGACGGCCTCGACCTCAGCCCGGTCGGGGTCGCCGTCGAACGCCGGGCACCAGCGCTGGAAGCTGCACCAGTCGCAGAGGCGGCCACGATTCGGTCGGAAGTCGCCGGTGATGCAGGCGCGTTCGACCGCCTTCCAGACGGCGGCGGTCCTGGTGTCGATGAAGCGGACCGACTGCGCCGACGGCACGGTTTCGATCGTCTCGCCGGTCGACAGGTACATCAGCCGGATACGGGCCGGTCGGCGGCCGAGCACGGCCTCGCACAAGAACGAGTAGAAGTGCACGCCGGCCAGCGACTTCTGCTCGTAGTTGCCCGAGGGAGGGCGACCGGTCTTGTAATCGGTGACGACGAGCTCGCCGTCGTCGTCGAGTTCGAGTCGGTCGATGATGCCGCGTAGCTCGAGCGAGCCGACCTGCGCCGCCATGCGGACCTCGAGTCCGATGTCGCGGATCGACGTCGGATCTTCCATGTCGAAGTATCGATCGATCAGCTTCGAGCACTCGGCTCTGAACCTCGTCGCTGCGTCGTCGTCGAGCTGGAGTCCGACGTAGTCGGGGTGGGTTGCGTACTCCTCGAGCGCCTGCTCGAGCGTGTTCGCCAGCGCAGCGGGCGTGCGCTCGGGTCCCGGGAGCACGAACAACAGCTCGAGTGCGCGGTGGACGATCGTGCCCTTCGTCGTTGCGACGCCGGGCGGCTCGGGAAGCCGCTGGACCGACGAGAACCGGAACTGCATCGGGCACGACGTGAACGACGACACCCGCGACGGCGACAGCGAACTCGGGGTCGGGAACGCCGGCTCCGGCGCCGAGTCGGGTGGTGAGTCGGCGGAGGAGTCGGTCGGGGTGGCCGTCGCGGTCGCGTCGGTCACCTCGGTCATGTCGGTCACGGTGGTCATCGTAGGGATCTCGTTTCGAAGCAGGCGAGAGCGCGCCACTCGAGGTGGACATCGGCGCAGTGAGCGAGAAGGAGCATCGGTTGTGGGCCCGCGCTACGCGGCGCTGCGTCTGGGCGGATCGGTCCGGAGGACCTGGCCATCGGGAATGCGGATCGTCAGCGAGCGATCGGCGGCGAGCGTGACGTCCCAGCCGTCGTCGTGGAGCCTCGTGTGGTCGTGCTGGCACACCGGCAGGAGGTTCTCGAGGTCGGTTCGTCCGCCGTGTCGCCACCAGATGACGTGGTGGAGCTTGCAGCGGTCGTAGTGGACGGAACACCCCGGAACGGCGCACGTGGAGTACAAGCCGGCGAGTGCCCGACGCTGTGCTCGGTTGGCCAGACGCGTCGCCCGGCCGAGGTCGAGGCGGCCAGGGGCGTGGAGGACGACGCCGTTGGCGACGATCACCACGTCGGGGTCGGCCGTTCCGGCTAGCTCGGCGAGCACCGACGGCGGGAGCTCGACCGGATAGCCCCAGTCGAGAGCTGGGCCGCCGGCGCCGTCGGCCTGGGTGGCATCGATCACGACCAACGGAGACCCCGACCGGAGGGACGGCGAGGCGTCGCCGAGCACCAGGTCGGCGAGTGCGAGCGCCTTGAGATGCTGGTCACGCTCGATGGCATCCGCCGGTGCCGTTGCCGGCGGCGCGGCACGGCGCCGTTCATCGGTGGCGGCATCGATCGCCGACGCGAGATCCTTCCCCGTCGCCGGATCGAACCGGCCCGCCAGGTTCCACATCCCGTCGTCGTCGGTCCAGTGCCGGACGCGCGCCGCTCGCCGTTGCCGCTCGAGCCGGTCGCCGGGGTCGGTGCGATCCAGCTGTTGGGCGGCGCGCTTCACGTAGCGGTCGAACTCGGCGATCGACCGGGTCGATGCAGCAGCTGCGAGGTCGGCATCGAGCCCGAGGAGCCCCGCCGAGTCCGCGTCGTCGAGCTTGCGAGCGGCGCGGGTCAGCACGTCGACGTGACCGGCCGTGATCGCACCGTCGGACAACGCCGCCGCCATCGCGGTCGCGGTGGTGAGGGTGTCGGTGCGCTGCTTCTCGCGGTTCGCCTCCCCGAGCGAGCAGCCTGACGTGTCGGCGATCGTCGCCTGCGGGAACGCTGCCGGATGTGCGTCGAGCGCACCGATCAGTTCGGCGCGTCGAGCATCGATGAACGAGCGGAGTTCGGTCGTTGCCGACAGCGCGGCCCGCAACTCGGCCGGCCCCGCATCGGGCGAACCGCACACGCGAACGGTGCGCTCCAACCGCTCGATCGCCCCGGTCAACTCCATGCGACCATCATGAACGAGGGGTGTCACAGTGGCGGCGAAGGGGACCTCCGTCTCGGACGGTGTGGTGATACCACTCCTCGCCCTCGCCGATCCGGCTATCTGACCGACCGCTGCGTTCGTCGATACCGAGCGGTGCGACGTGCGATGGTTGCCGGCTCGTCCAGATACAGCCGTCGAACGTATGAAGTGGGTGAACGGTTGGGCCTGTTGTACTCGCCTTCTCGGCGTGAAGTCGTGCGAACAGACGAGCCCATGCGGCAGGTTCCAGTGTTCTGTCTCGTCGCAGGGGCGGTGTTCATTGCGGTCGGTCTGCTCTGAGGCCGCGGCGCTCGGGCTCGGCACGACTCCTCGCACTGCACGAGGTTGGTACGACTGCGCTCACCCGACTGCGCGGAAGCGCGGGCGCGATCAAGGTGTCGAACGTCGTTGCGGGGACGTGCCAGGCTGACGTCAGTGGGACCTTGCCTCGACGTCTACGTCTTGAGTCACCGCAGGGACGAACAGACGATTCGGGAATTCGTCGCGAGCTACACCAGCTCGGTTGATGCTGCCCTCGCCCACCGGACGGTCGAACTTCTCCCGCTGAGCTACTCCGGCGATCCAGACGCAGACGATCGATCATCGTGGGACGTGGTCGCCGTCGAGTGCGTGGACGCTCTTGTCGAGGTTGCGTTGCGGCAACCGTGGCGCTCGTTCATCTTCTATCTCGATCACCTCGATTCTTGGTGCGGCGCTCTGATCTCCGCGTCGCCTGGCGGCGAGATCGTGTTCGGCGTGTCCGTCGACGATCCGATTGGCGAACCTGAGACCCTCGAGGTCACAGCAGCCCTGCTCGCTGAACTGCGTTCGTTCGCGACTGCGACGCATGGTTGGGTGGTTTTCGAGCAACCACCACCGTTCGACCCACGCACTGAACGACTATGCAACGACGCGGCGGCTCTCCAAGCGTTTCGAACCGAAGCGGACTCGTCGCTCGAACCGACCGAGATGATCGGCGTCTACGCACTCACAGCCCGATGTCGCGCGCCGTCCAGAGCCGATTCGGCCCTTCGGTCGCAGGTGGTCGTTGCCGATGCGTACCCGGTCGGCCAAGCTGCTCAGGTGGGTGAAGCCGTCGACTACGTACTCGCAACGGCGACTCCTGATGTCGTGGCGACCGTCCAATGGCTGGAAGCAGAGGGCGCATCGGTCACCCGCGAACGAGGTGGTCGGCACGAGTCGTTCGGCAACGTGCTCGTCGAGTTCGCGTTGGACGATGCGATCCTCACGATCACCAGGGACCGTGGCCAGTGGATGCTCGACGTGCAGTCGGGCCAACTCGAACGGTTCGACTATGACGTGATCAACGCCGCCATCTCCGGCGACCACCACTGGTCACGGCCGAAGCCGGCTGCTCTCCCGACACAACTACCAGACGGAGTCTCGTGGCGGGAGAATGTGCCGGTTGCGTTGGATTGGCTTCGCACGACACACGACGCCAGGGACCATCTCGCGAGGCTTCAACGCAGACGGGCAGCACAGATGTCTGAGTAGCGGGGCGATCCGACCTGCCGATCGGAACGGGTGTCCCAGTTGCCGCGACTCGGGTACGCCGAACGCTCACCGACGAGCTCCCGACTAGTCCGCCCATAGGCGGCACGACGATTGGAGCAGTCTCGCCGTTGAGGCGCTCGTACACGCGTCGCCCCAGGGCCCGTCACTCGCCCCGAGTTCGTGCATGTCGCTCGTGCGTGAGACCGCCCGTCGCGTCGGCGTTGGCCCGAGCGAGTCAGCAACGACCCGGTGCGAACCGCGCCGGGAGCACTCAGCCCGCCATGTCGGCGATCAGGTCGGCGGTGCCGGCCGGGTCGACGAGGGGCTGGAAGTGGGTCGCGTCCGGCTGATGGATGAACAGCGAGTTCGGAAGCTGCTCGGCCACGCCCTCGGCGACCTGAGACGGCCCGGCGCCGTCACCGCTGCCGATGACGACGACACGGGTCTGGATCTCGGGGAGGAGATCCCAGGTCCGGTGCCTCGCCCCACCGAGGAACGTGCCCGCCTCGTGATCCGGCGCGCACACGATGCGAACGCCCTCGGGTGCCGGCCGGAAGCCGTGGCCGACGTAGAGCCGGAGGCAGTCGGGGTCGAGCATCGAGAGCGGCGGCTTGGAGGAGAAGTTGGCGATCGCATCCTCGAAGGAGTCGAACGAGGCCCGGCGTCGACGGGCCGCCTCGACGATCGGCGGCGGTGCGTCCGAGGGGAAGCCCGGATCGCGGTCGGCCGGGAAGATGATCGGCTCATAGGCGACGATCACGTCGAACAGCCCCGGCGATCGGTGCGCCGCCATCAGGAGCGACGCCGCGCCCATCGAGTGCCCGAACGCCACGACACCGCCATCGGGGGCGATCGTGGACACCGCAGTGGTCGCGTCGTCGCCGTAGCCGGTCCAGTCGAGCGGTACGAGTGAGCCGTCAGCCGATCGTGTGGGGTCGGGTCGCGGCGTGTTGCCGTGACCGCGGTGGTCGAAGGCGAACGCGCGGAACCGATCGTCGAGGTGATCGGCGATCGGGAGATAGCAGTGTGCATGGAACCCGGTCGCGTGGGACAGGACCAGCGGGCGGCCGGTGCCGCCGAAGTCGTGGATGGCGACGTTGACATGGTCTGACGACATGGCCCGCACGCCGACATCATCCCCTGCTGGAGCGCGCAGCGGCGAATCCGTGCACGGATCCCGTTGCGGCGATACCGCCGTCAGTCGTTGCGCCGCCGGGCGCGACGCCACCACAGCAGGATCAGCCGGTCGAGCAGGATGCCGAGGAGGATCGCGAATGCGATGGCGGTCCAGATCCGGAAGGTCCCGTCGAAGAACAGGAACTGGATCTCGGCCTCCTCTCGGTTCTGGACGACGAAGATCGCCGCGACCACAGCCACGATCACGACCAGGAACAGGAACAGCGAGGGGCCGTTGCTGCCTTGCGCGCCCGGTTGTTCGTCGACCTGCTCCATGTTGCTCATCGACCTCAGTCTCGCGCACGAGGCTCGCGGGGCAGACCGAGCAGACGCTCACCGATGATGTTCCGCTGCACCTGGCTGCTCCCTCCGGCGATCCGCCCACCGGGCGCTGCGAGCATGCCCCCGGCGGCGGCACCCTCGAGCATCGCGTCCGCGCCGCCCGCGTCGCCGCGCAGCATGGCGACGTCGAACGTCATCTCGGTGATCCCCAGTTTCATCAGCGACGCCGCCGTCGACGCCACCGGACCCTGACGCTGTGCCATCGCCTTGTACGCACTCCCGCGACCGACCAGTTCGGCAAGGGCTTGCCGCTCGAGCGCAGTCGTCTCGCGACCATCGGTGAGGCGGGTGATCTGATCGAGCCGTCGCTCGAGCCCGATAACTGCCGTGCCGATGTGGCCCCGCTCGGAGGTGAGCACCGACATGCCGACGCCCCAGCCACCGTGCAGCGGGCCGAGGAGGCAGTCGGCCGGGAGCGAGACGTCGGTGAAGAACACCTCGTCGAACTCGGCCTCCCCGGTCATCTGCTGCAACGGTCGGATCTCGATGCCGGCGAGGTCCATCGGGCAGAGGAAGAACGAGATCCCGTCGTGTTTGCCGACGCCTGCCGCCCGGTCGATCGGTCGTGTCCTCGCCATCAGGATGCCCCAGTTGGAGTAACGCCCGCCGGAGCACCACACCTTCTGGCCGTTCACGACGTACCGATCCCCGTCGAGTTCGGCGCGGGTGCTGAGCGAACCCAGGTCGCTGCCCGCGCCCGGCTCGGAGAACAACTGGCACCAGACGTGGTCGGCGCCGAGGGTCGCACGCAGGTGGCGCGATTGCTGCTCCGGCGTGCCGTAGCGGAGGACGGACCCGCCGGCGAGCACGAGGCCCACCATGTTCAGCACCGGCGGCACGCCGGCCCGTGCGCACTCGAGCAGCCAGACACCGTTGTGCTCGGCGGTGAGGCCACGCCCGCCGTGGTCGATCGGCCAGTGGATGCCGGCGAAGCCGGCGTCACGAATCCGCCGCTGCCAGGCGATGCCGTCGTCGATCAGGTCAGGCGGGCAGATCGCGCCGTAGTCGCGGGGTCCGCCCGCGGCGTTGGATGCCAGCCAGTCGGCGGCCTCGCGCTGGAAGTCCTCGACGCTGATCACCATCCCATCTTGTCGCATCCTGCTCGGACGGCGGCAGCCGGCGATCCGCGATCCCGACGACCGAACTCTTCCGAACCGCGGCCACCAGCACGACGTCGGACCGAACATGAACACGACGAACGTCACCCCAACCGGACCCGTCACGATCGAGCGGCTCCGGCGCGAGATCGCTGCCGATCGCTCGGTCACCATCACCTGGTCGCTCGCCGGCTCGATGCTCGTCGCCCTGACCGTCGCCCAGCTCGCGCTGTTGTCCGTGCCGTGGCGTTCGAGCCGTCGCCGCGACCGGTCCGCCTGGTCGCTCGTCGACGGCGACCTCCCGGGGGCGACGGCGATGCTCGGTGCAACCGTGCTGCTCTTCCTCGCCGCAGCGGCCATCGCGTACGGCATCGTCGAGATGCGCCCGCGGGTGCTCTGGGCCGTCTCGGCCCTGTTCGTCGGTCGGGTGGTCCTGATCGGTGTCGGCTCGGCCGCGCTGAACGACGGCACGTCGTTGGGCACCGAGTCGGCGGTCGGCAACTCAGTGTTCCTCGCCGTGCTGTCGGCGGCGGCGGCCGGCGCCGCTGCTCAGTTCGGTCGGCACCCGCGTCGCACCATGATCTTCGGCTGAACTCCGCCCAACGCGGACGAACATCGAACTGCGGTCACCAGCACGACGTCGGAACGACCATGAACACGATGAGCAAGCGACCGACACTCCACTACGACCCACACGCCCCGGTCGACGGCGAGCGTCTGCAGCGGGCGCTCGACATCGAACGACGATCGCAGGATCAGTGGTCGCTGGTGGCGAGCGCGCTGCTCGTATCGTTCGGCGTTCAGTGCGTTGCGCTGGTGTTGCCGTGGGCCGGCTCACCCCGCTCCGCCGGAACGACGTGGACCGGCACCGGACTCGCCGACGCCGTGCGCGACGCCTCGTTCACACTGGCGGCGCCACACCTGCTGCTCGTGGCGACCGCGGTCACGGTCGCGGTCGGTCTCGTGACGCGATCGGTCGGCTGGCTCGCCGCTGCAGCCGGTGTCGCTGCGCTCCGAGCGGTCGCGATCGGTGCCGTGGCGTCGTCGATCGGCGGCTCGACACGAGACCTCGAGACGCTCGAGGGATTGGGTCTGTCGGTCGCGGCCACGGTGGTGACCGCGGGCCTCGCGGGCGTGGGCGTCGCCCTCGCTGCGATGGCCCCGACGCCGAGCACGGGACGGTCGAGCGCCGATCGTGTCAGCTAAGAGCGGCGAGGAACATCGCCGTTTCCTCGGCGATGGCGGCCGGGACCTCGTAGCCCGTGCGGTCGGTGACGGTGCCCCAGTTGTCGCGGAGGTCTTCCGGCGTGAGCGAGTCGGTGTTCGTGTACCCCTGGCACTCGCCGATGAACACTTCGGCGACGCGGCCGCCACCGACGGAGTAGATCCGACCCGTCGACTCGCACGACTCGTGGCAGAGGTACGTCACGAGCGGCGAGACGAGCTCGGGCTGGAGCTTGTCGCCGAGCGGACCGAGGAGGTCCTCGGTCATGCGGGTGAACGCGAGCGGCGCGATCGCATTGGCGCGGATCCCGTACTTCGCGCCCTCGACGGCGAGGACGTTCATGAAACCGACGAGCCCCATCTTCGCCGCGCCGTAGTTGGCCTGGCCGAAGTTCCCGAAGATGCCCGCCGCGGACGACGTGGAGACGATCCGGCCGTAGCTCTTGTCGCGCATGATCTTCCAGGCCGGCGCCGTGACGTTGAACGCACCGCGCAGGTGCACGTCGAGCACCGGGTCGACCAGATCGGGCGTCATGTTGTGGAACGACTTGTCGCGCAGGATGCCGGCGTTGTTGACGACGATGTCGACCGTGCCGAACGCGTCGAGCGCGGTCTGAACGATCGATTCGCCGCCCTCGGGTGTCGCCACCGAGTCGGTGTTGGCGACCGCCTCGCCGCCAGCGGCGGTGATCTCGTCGACCACGAGCTGGGCCGCACCCTTGTCGGAGCCGGATCCGTCGACGGCGCCGCCGAGATCGTTCACGACGATGAGCGCGCCGCGCGTCGCCATCATCAACGCGTGCTGCTTTCCGAGGCCGCCGCCCGCACCCGTGATGATCGCCACCTTGCCGTCGAAACCGAGATCAGTCATGGCGGGGCACGCTATCGGTGGGTCGCTGACGTGAGAAAACCGCCGCAATGCACCGCCGATGTGTTCCGATGTGCTGCATGAGATGCCGCTCGGCCCTGATCGCCCTCGGACCGGTGCTCGTGTTCGCCGCCTGCGGCGATGGCGACGCCGCGCAGTCGGGGGAGGTGCTGATCGAGACCGAGCTGGAGGAGCAACTCGATCTCGGTGAGCTCACCGCCAGCTGCGACCAACCCGACGACAGCGAGGTCGGCACCGAGTTCCGGTGCTCGGCCACGACGGAGGACGACCGTGTGATCGAGTTCCTCGGCGTCTTCACGAGCGAGGACGAGATCTTCGTCTCGCCGACGAACCTGCTCACCGCCGCCGAGGTCGATGTCGTGCGCGAACAGTCGGCACGAATCCTCTCACCCGAGGTCGGCAGCGACATCGACCCGTCACAGATCGAGTGCCCAGCCGGCGATCCGGTCTTCCTCGTGGGTGACACCGATGGCGCCGTGCTCGAGTGCACGATCACCGACCCCGGCACCGCGA
>JBCBDK010000111.1:0-9087 GCA_038529675.1 Actinomycetota bacterium | reverse complement strand
TACGACGGTGTGCTCGGCCTCTGGTACGGCAAGGCGCAGGGCCTCGACCGATCGTCGTGGCCGCCAGTTCCTCGTTGACTGCGGGCCGGAGCACGAACGGCAGCTCCGGCTGCGCCTTGGCGGCCTGGGCGAAGTCGCCGTCGATCCCGCCGAGCGGTGAACCCGGGTAGCCGGACGCGAGCGCAGCGGTGTTCAGCCCGACGGCGCGGTCGGCGCGCAGCTGCTCGAGCGGCAGGCGCGCCAACGCCTGGACGCCGGTGACGAACACGCGGCCGTCGTCGGCGAGATAGCGATCGAGCAGTCGATACGAGCCCGACCGGGGTACGGCGGTGTCGCCGGTCGGATCGGTCGCGCCGGTCTGGTCGCCGTCGGTGGGGGTCGGCTGGTCGGTCTCGAACGTCGTCATGACGCCTCCGGAAGGCTCGGTGTCGGACGACACAGATGCTCGCACCTCTGCGGGATCGACTCAAGACGACCGCACAGAATTCTGCTAGAACTGCGCGATGCCGAAGATCGATCGGAAGAACATCGAGATCCTGGGGCTGCTCCAGCAAGATGCTCGGGTCTCGAATCGTTCGTTGGCCGAGTCGATCGACATGTCGGCGTCGTCCACGCTCGAACGCACCCGCGAACTCGAGCGGAGTGGCGTGATCACCGGCTACCACGCCGACGTCGACCTGCGAGCGCTCGGGCGCACCGTGGAGGCGCTGATCATGGTGCGCGTCGCGCCGAAGAATCGCGAACGGGTCGACGCGGTCATCGCCGAGATCTGGGAACTGCCCGAGACGATCGGGCTCTCACTGCTCTCGGGCGAGATCGACCTGATCGTGCACGTCGCGGTCGCCGGCACCGATCAGCTCCGCGATGTGATCGTCGATCGCATCGCCTCGATCCAAGGTGTCGTCGACGAGCGCACGAGCCTGCTCTTCGACCACCGCCGCAAGCCGGTCGTCGAACCGCTCTGACACGCTGGCGAGGAGCCCTCGGCCGAGTGAACGGTCAGGTGGCGGTGGAGGTGGAGGAGATCCAGGTGTCGACCAGTTCAGTGCGCCGCTGCTGCCACTCCTCGGCGGTGAAGCCGTAGCGGACGTGGTCCTCCCACACGCCGTTGATCTCGAGGTAGCGCTCGGCGAGGCCTTCCTCCCGGATCGACAGCTTCTCCATGATCCGCCGGCTCCGCAGGTTGCGCGGCACGATGCAGATCTCGGCGCGGTGCAGGCCGAGCTGCTCGAACAGGAACTGGAACAGCAACACGACGCCCTCGACCGTGTATCCCTTGCCGGCGTGGCGTCGATCGATCCAGTAGCCGATCGTGCAGCTCTGCATCGCGCCGCGCACGACGTTGTTCAGGTTGATCTCGCCGATCACCTGATCGTCGAGGAACACCCCGAACTGGTAGGCGACCCCGGCGGCGCGGTCCCGGTCGCGTTGGAGGCAGCGCGACGAGAACACTGACTTGTCGGTGGTCGGGTCGGGCTGGTGCGGGTGGCGGCTCGGCTCCCACACAGTCAGCCACTCGTGGTTGTGCGCTCGCACCTCGGACCACGGCCGGAAGTCGGACGGGGCCAGCGGCCGCATCATGATCCGGCGGCCGTAGAGCCGGATCGGGGCGAGCGCTCGCGATGGGTGTCGGAGCGCCATCAGCGCGCGACTCCAGCGCCCTGGAGGTCGAGTCGGCGGAGGACGGCGAGTACGACGCAGCACGCCGCGACGATCGTGTCGACGTGGTCGGCGTCGAGGCCCGGGTTGTGGGCCCGCTCGGCCCGCGGTTCGGCGACGATCGTGCGGAACACCTCGTCCGCGTCGGCGCGGGCGAGCACGTAGTCCGCCGGGACGTCGTCGTCGCCCAGCTCGACCCGGGCGACCATGACGGCATGGGGTCCGGTGAACGCCACGGCGGGCGCGGACGCGACGATCGGGGCCTCGATGAGCACGTCGTCGAGGTGGTCGGTGACGACGCCGAGCGCATTGGTGAGGTGCTCGGGTCGTGGCCGATCGGCCCCTTCGAGCGGACCCTCGACCAGATCGAGGACACCGATCGGTAGCGTCCACTCGCCTCCGCCGATCATCTCGAGATCGATGCGGTGGTCACCGATGGCGAACACGAGCGTGCCGGCGGGTCGATTCGATCCGCCGGCACCGCGGCTGTTGGCCCCGGCGTCGGCGAGGCGCTCGGCGGGCGCGTGCGTGCTCGTCTCGGTGTCCGGCTCGCTCATGCTCGGACCATCATGCCCGATCCGGCGCGACCGGTTCGGTTGCGGCGGGCTCTCGATCCGTCGAACCATCCAACTGATCCAGCGCCCAGCGGCCGATCTCGTCCTCGCCGGTGGCGAGCTCGTGCGCCACGTGGGCATGGAGGCACTTCACGCCGGTCCGCGTGCCGCCGACGCCTCCCGACGGTCGGGGGCCGAGATGCCCATCCGGAATCGCTCGGTCCCGCTCGACCTCGTAGCGGCGATGAATCGCAGCGATCGTGTCGCCGTCGAGTTCTGCCTCGGCGCGTCGCACCCCGCCGGCTGCCTCGAGCCGGCTCACGCGCTTCACGAGGTCGGCGCCGACGAGGTAGTAGCGCGTCGGCATCGGCGTGCCGTCGTCCAGGAACGGCGCGTTGCGTACGACCACGGGGTCGCCGTCGTCGGCGCGGACGACGACCTCGAACGCGCCGCGTGGGGCCCGGCCGAGGAGCTCCTCGACGCGAGCCCGATCGTCCATCAACGACGGAGTCGGCGCAGCAGGAAGAGGAGGACCAGCACCCCGGCGATCGCCGGACCGATGCGCTTCGCGATCGAGCCGCCACTGACGTCCATGAGGTCGATCGGTTCCGCCGCGGGGCCGTTGATCTTGCGGACGGTCGGCTCCTCGCCGGACGCGTCGGACACGGACCCCGTTTGTGCGGCGCTCGCGCGGTCGGCATCGCCGTCGCCGGCCGCGGACTCGTCGGTCGGCTCCTCGACCTCGGTCGCACCCTCCGTGTCGGCCGTGTCGGCGGCGGAGTCGTCCTCGGCGTCGAGCATCTCGTTGAGGTTCGTCGCGAACTGGTCGATCAACTTGGTGCTGACGTCGCCGAGGATGCCACGGCCGAACTGCGCGACCTTGCCGGTGATGTGGAGCTCGGTCGTGATCTCGACCTTGGTGCTCGTCGGTGACAGGCTCGAGGCCACGGCGACGATGTCCGCCGACGCGTTGCCGCGGCCGCCCGTGTCGCGCCCCTTGCCCTTGAGCTCTGCTCGATGGTTCTCGTCATCGCGCTCGACGAAGTGGGCGTCACCCTTGAACTGGGTCGAGATCGCGCCGAGCTTGACCTTCACCACACCGCGGTACACCTCGCCCCACTCGTCGCTCTCGGCGATCTCTTGGAGTTCGGCACCGGGCAGACACGGAGCGATCTTCTCCACATCGGTGATGATCGGCCAGGCCTCCTCGATGGGCCGGTTGACCGTGAATTCGTTGTTCAGCTGTTCTGCCATCGCGCGAGGTCCTCCACGGTGTCGATGTCGGCCGGTGACCCGCGAGAGGGTACTTGCGTCACTCGCGATGGACTCAAACGGATGAGGTCTCGAGCGCCGGTGTCGCCCGTGGCCGGAAGCTCGTTCCACACCTGGCGGTGCAGCGCGACCGGGTTGCGTGGCCGTCCGCCGTAGGTCGCCACGGCGATCGGACGTGCACCGGGAGCGGTCGCGGCATCCGCCACTGCGAGCCACGACTCGACGGTCACGTCGGGTTGATCGGCGAGACCGATCACAACGACGTCGGCGCCCAGGCGACGAGCGGCATCGACGCCGAGGCGGACACTGCCGGCCTGGCCGTCCTCCCAGTGCTCGTTGTGCACCAGCGACGGCGTGGCGGCACGGGCCGCGTGACCGGCGCCATGAGCGGCGAGAAGGTGGCCGCCGAGATCGACGGCGCCGGTGACCACGACGAGGCCGACGAACGGCGGCCGTGAGGCGGCGGTCGCCGCTGCGGCGAGGCTGCGCGCCGCCACGGTTTCGGCCGGGCGGGACGCGGTGGCGGGGAGCACCGCCAGCAGCTTGTGGGTGGCGCCGTCGAAGCGGGTCCCCGCACCCGCGGCGAGGAGCACGCCGACCGCCGTGGCGCCATCGATGTGCGCCACGCCCCGCTCGTGCTGGTCGACGTGATCGTCGCGTTCGCGGTTGTCCCCGTCGTCGGGCTGCGTCGTCGGCGGTGCGGACATCCTCCCAGTGAAGCGCTCATCGTCGCCGGTGACCCCCCTCGGCGCGACCCGACCGTGCCTCGGCAGCGCGGCCGGCTCGGATGTGTCGGCCGTCACGACATTTTCACCCTCCGTCGTGGCTGGTCACCGTGTGTCGACCGGATGACGACCGACGGGGCTTCTTGACGAAAAAGTTTCGGTCGGGGCTTCAGTGTTGCGTTTGTGTGTCGATATCTTTCCTGGCCGTCACGGCGGGACATCCGTGACGAGTCCGCAGGACACGACATGGATGCTTTCGATACACCACCCGTTCACTCGCGCATGCGCCGCCTCGCTCGTCGCGTCTGCGTCGGCCTCGCCGCGGTCACGTCGGTGACCACGGTCGTCGCCGTCGCACCGGCCGGCGACGTGTCGGCGCAGATGCCCGAACTCGCCGTGAACGCACTCGCCACCGAGATCTCCGACGCTGCCGCCCAGTCGGTCGTCGCACTCGACGCCTTCGAGGCCTCTGGTGCGGTCGAGGACGAGCGCACGCTCGCCTGGCACCGAGCGATCACCGCCCGCTACGTCGCCCAGCAGCTCGGTTACGACGAGCTGGCGATGATCGACGCGTGGAGCCGTGCGAGCCTCGCCCATCAGCGCGCCGTGCTCGGTGCGCTCACCCAGGTCGGCGTGCCGTACCGGACCAACACGAGCATCGAGAACGAAGGGTTCGACTGCTCCGGGCTCACCTTCTACGCCTGGCAGGGCGCCGGCCACGAGCTGTACCGCCAGTCGGGCTCGCAGATCTCGGCCGCCGAGCCCCGGACACGCGAGACCGCGATGGCCGGCGACCTCGTGCACTACCCCGGCCACGTGATGATGTACCTCGGTGTCGACGATGCCGTGGTCCACTCGGTCAACACCGGCCGTACGGTCGAGGTCGACACGATCTCACAGTCACGTCGCGACCGCGTCTCCTGGGGTGACCCGACCGTCGACCCCGGCGTCTGATTCCTGCGCCGGACCTTCCTCGCCGGACCCGGCAGTGCGCACCTTGCGCGACGGAGTCGCCGTCGGCTTCGCCAGCTGACCCGCGGCGACCCCGTCGGAACCCGGCTCAGGTGTGGATCGGCCCGCTCGCGTCCCGCAGTGACGGCACGCCCTTGCCCGTTCGCCGGGCGATGATCTCCGCGCAGATGCTCACCGCCGTCTCCTCCGGCGTGCGTGCACCGATGTCGAGCCCGATCGGCGACATCAGCCGGCCCACCTCGTCGGCGGCCGTGACGCCGACGTCGGCGAGCCGCTCCATCCGACGCTCGTGGGTCGTACGGCTGCCCATCACGCCGATGTAGCCGACCCTGGTGGCGAGCGCCCCCTGTACGGCGGGAACATCGAACTTCGGGTCGTGGGTCAGGATGCAGACCGCGTCACGCGGCCCGAGCTCGGAGCCGTGCTCGTCGAACATCGGGGTCGGCCAGGTCACCCGGACGGCGTCGGCCATCGGGAAGCGCCGTTTGGTCGCGAACACCTCGCGAGCGTCGCAGACGGTCACCCGGTAACCGAGCACCTTCGCGACCCGGGCCAGTGCTGCCGTGAAGTCGACCGCCCCGAAGATCCACATCTGCGGCGGTGGCGCATGCGACTCGACGAACACCCGGATCGTCGGCTGGTCGGCGAGGTCCTCGGGGGTGGTCTGGCCCTCGGGGCCGTAGCTGCGGACGCCCGATCGGGCCGCCTCGAGCTCGGCGAGCGCGTCACGCGCCACCACCCGGTCGAGGTCGGGGTGGCCGAGCGAGCCCACCGCATCGGCGCCGTCCGCGGTCACGAGCAGCTTGCCGCCGGTCGGGATCGAGGTCTGTGGGGTCTCGGCGCCCTCGATGACCGTGACGAGCGCGACCGGCTCGTCGGTCACGAGCAGCGCCGCGTAGCGGTCGAAGATCTGTGGCGGAGCGTCCGTGGCGCGCGCTGTCGTGTCGCCTTCGTCCGGCGTCACCAGGCGAGCTCCTCGATGAAGAGGTGGATGGTGCCGCCGCACGTGAGCCCGACGGCGAAGGCTTCGTCGTCGGAGTAGCCGAACGTGACGACCCGCGGTTCGGTCGTGCCGTCGAGGATCGACAGCGCCTCGCCGACGACGGCGCCCTCCACGCAGCCACCACTGACCGAACCGGCGACCTCGCCCGACTCGGTCACCGCCATCGCCGCGCCGGGGAGCCGTGGACCCGACCCCTCGATGTCGACCACGCGGGCCACGGCGATCCGCTCGCCCGCGCCACGCCACCGTTCGATGTCGCTGAGGAGTTCCTTCACGTCGCCACGTCCTCCATCTCGCCAGGTTCCTTCACGTCGCCACGTCCTTCATCTCGTTCCCGTCGTCCGTCTCATTCGTGGTTGGCTCGCGTCGCGCAACTCATCGGTCACGGCGCACTGATGCACGCACACAATTCTTGCATCGCTGCGATCGAGTGCCCTTCCACGAAGTCGTCGATGTGCGGGAGTGCGGCCGCCATGCCACGAGCCAACGGTGCGTAGCCGGGCGTGACCTTCAACGGGTTCACCCAGATCAAGCGGTGTGTCACCCGGTGGAGGCGTTGCATCTGTTCGGCGAGCTGGTCGGGATCGCCGCGATCCCACCCGTCGGAGAGGACGACGACGATCGAGTTGCGTGCGAGTCCGCGTACGCCCCACTCGTCGTTGAAGCGGGTGATGCTCTCACCGAGTCTGGTGCCACCGCTCCAGTCGGTCACGCGCTCCGCCGCCGCTCCCAGTGCGACGTCCGGGTCGCGGCTGCCGAGCTCGCGGGTGATGCGGGTGAGCCTGGTGCCGAGCGCGAATGCCTCCACCTTCTGGCGCCCGGCGACCGCAGCGTGCACGAAGCGGAGCAGCGCGCGGGCATAGGGCTCCATCGAGCCACTGACGTCGAGCAACAGCACGAGGCGGCGCAGACGGGTGCGTCGCCGCCGGAAGTGGCGCTGGATCGGCTCCCCACCCGAGCGCATCGCCGCCTGCATCGTGCGGCGGATGTCGGGGCGCGGCGTGACCCGGTTCGCGGGGCCGAGGCGGAGCGAGGTCCGGGGAGCACCGACGAGGCGAAGCTGCGACATCAGGTCGTGGGCGTGGCGAAGCTCGTCGTCGGAGTACGAGGCGAAGTCCTTCTCGCGGAGCACCTCCGCCGCGGAGAAGCGCAGCTCGATCACCGGGTCATCGCCGGGGTCGGCGGCACCGTCGCCGTCGTCGGCGTCCCCCTCGTCGTCGGCGTCCATGGCGATCGTGATCGCCACCTGCTCGGGCGCGTCGTCGAGGTCGGCGTCGCCGCGGCGATCCTCGAAGAACACCTTGAACGCACGGTCGTACACGTCGATGTCCTCCGGGCGCCGGGCGAGCGTGGCGCGCCCGGACCAGTAGACCCCGTCGCGATCGTTCATCCCGACTGCACACAGGGCCTCGGCGAAGGTGTGCGTGCAACTCGTCGGCACCGACATCCCGGTGGATCGCAGCAGTCGGGTGAACGCGACGGCGATCCCGGCCGGATCCGACCGGTGAACCGCATCGAGCGTTCTCTGTCGGGTCATGGCGCAGGGCTCATCGCCGGCGTTCCGATGGTCAGCCGTGCAGCAGGCCGTGCTCGAACGCCTGGCGCACCACGTCGGCGATTCCGTGCTGGTCGACGCGCTGGTGATCTTCGCGGTACTTGAGCACCGTGCCGAGCGTGTTGGCGACGAGCGTCTCGTCGAGCTTCGTCGCCCCGAGCCGGCCGAGCGCCATGGCCCAGTCGATCGTCTCGGCGACGCCGGGCGGTTTGTAGAGGTTGAGGCCGCGCATCGCGCTCACGGCCGCCGCGACCTGGCGAGCGAGCTCCTCGTCGACGCCGGGAACACGGAGCCGAACGATCTCCACCTCGCGGTCGAACCCGGGGTGCTCGACCCAGTGGTAGAGGCAGCGCCGCTTCAGCGCGTCGTGGACGTCGCGGGTGCGGTTCGAGGTGAGCACGACGAGCGGCGGACGTTCGGCGTGGAACCGGCCGACCTCGGGAATCGTGACCTGGTAGTCGGACAGGACCTCGAGCAGATACGCCTCGAACTCGTCGTCCGCCCGGTCGACCTCGTCGATCAGGAGGAGCGGCGGCGGCCCCTCGGTCGGGCTGATCGCCCGCAGGATCGCCCGCTTGACGAGGAAGCGCTCGCCGTACAGCTCGGACTCGAGGTCGTCGGCCGTCATGGCGCGCACGTCGCCGGTCGCCTCGGCAGCTCGGAGATGGAGGAGCTGTCGGGAGTAGTCCCAGTCGTACACCGCCTGCGCGACGTCGATGCCCTCGTAGCACTGGAGCCGGATCAGTTCGCCGCCGGTCATCGCCGCCATCGCTTTGGCGAGTTCGGTCTTGCCGACGCCGGCCTCGCCTTCGAGCAGGAGGGGGCGCTGCAGCGTCATCGCGAGGAACACCGCCGTCGAGATCCCGTCGTCGGGGAGATAACCGCGCTCGGACAGCGCAGCACCGACGGCGGCCGGCGACGCCGGTGCAGCGGGCGTGCCCGGCGACGGCGGCGGTGGGGATGCGTGTTCCTCGTTGGACACGGCGCCGACGCTAGCGGCGGCACCGACGCGCACGGAGATCGAGGTCGCCGCCGTCGCATCGGATGGCACGGGGTGGGCGAGCGGGCCGCGGCTACGTTGCGCCCGTGGACGCCGACGACTTCGCAGCCGACGCCGCGGGGCTCATGCACGCCGTCGAGCTCCTCCGAGGCACCGACGCTGCCGCGACCGACCGCACGTCATCGGCGCCGTCACCCGATGAGCTGCCGGACCATCTGCCCGACCGGGGCATCGGCAGCCTCGAAGCACTGGACACGCTCGCTCCGTCGGTGCTCCACGGCGCCCGCGACCTCGGCGCTCCGGGCTTCTTCGCTCACATGGATCCGCCGACACCGTGGGTCACCTGG
>JBCBDK010000110.1:6533-9102 GCA_038529675.1 Actinomycetota bacterium | reverse complement strand
GCGAGACCTACCAGCTCACCGACTGCGTCGCGAAGGAGCCGATCGACTTCGGGGGCGGGTTCTTCGGCGCCCCCGACGACGACGACGCCAATGCCGACGGCGACCTCGACCACACGGCCGCCGACGACCTCACCATCGAGGGCAACGGCGCGACGATCGAGAACACCTGCCTCTACGACCGGGTGATCGACAACCTCGACCCCGACTCGCGACTGATCCTCGACGACCTGACGGTCACCGGCGGCGTCGGTGCGCCAGGCGAGGGTGGCAACATCTTCTCGCTCGGCGGGGCGACACTCACGTCGGTCGTCGTCAGCGACTCGCTCGAGGACGTCGGCAGCCAACAGGGCGCACTCGTCGTCGGCGACAGCTCGATCTTCGGTTCGGGCAACCTCCTCACGATGACCGACTCGACGTTCATCGGCAACGAGCAGTCCGGTGTCCGCGTCGCGATGGCCGACGCAGTGATCACCGACTCCGGCTTCTTCGACAACGGGAGGAACGGCGTGTCGATCAGCTTCGGTGAACTGCAGATCTCCGGCACGCAGCTCATCGACAACGGCAACCACGGGGTGTCGGGCATCGACGGAGCGATCTTCGCGGTCGACCTCACCGCCGGCGGCAACGGCGGCTACGGCCTGCGGAACACCGGCAATGCCGAGAACGGCCAGCCGCTGGACGTGACGGACAGCATCGTGATCGCCAACCTCACCGGCGGGCTCCGCTGTTCGTACTGCACCGACCTCAACGTCGCCGGCTCGCGGATCGAACTGAACGACGGCACCGGGGTGTCGATGGTGACCAACGTCGACGACCCGACGATGACGATCGTCGACTCCGAGATCGTCGACAACACCGGCGCACCCGGCGGCGGCTTCGGCCCCGAGGCCGGCGGTGTCCAGATGGACGCAGAGGCCGGCCCGACGCCGACGGTGACGATCGAACGATCGACGATCGCCGGCAACTCGTCAGCGCCCGGTGCACCCGGCGGCGGCGTTCGCCTCGTCAGCGCCGGCTTGGCGCTCAGCAACAGCACGATCACGAACAACGCCAGCTCGGCGGACGGCGGTGGGATCTCGGCGACCGGAACGGTGCCGGTCGAGCTGTCGGTCGTGACCCTCGTGGAGAACACGGCATCGGCTGGCGCGGCGAACCTCGACGTCGACGCCGGGGTCACGACGACGGCCTCGGTGATCGCGCTCGGAACCGGCGGCCCGAACTGTGCGATCGGCGGCGCCGTCACGTCGCTCGGCGGGAACCAGGCCGATGACGTGTCGTGCGGTCTCACCGGCGCCGGCGACGTCGCACCTGCTCCCAACCCGATGCTCGAGCCGCTCGCGGACAACGGCGGGCCGACGCCCACACGACTGCCGCAGTCGGGCAGCCCGCTGCTCGGCGCTGTCACCGGGCCGACGTGTAGTGGCGCGGCTGACGATCAGCGCGGCGTGACTCGCCCGCAGGGTCCGGCGTGTGAGCCGGGCGCCGTCGAGGTCGACGAGACCCCGATGGCGATGCTCGTCGCCAGTCGGACGAACCTCACCTCGCAGGACCGCGCGCTCCGCACGCACCTCGAGGATCGGGGCTATGCGGTCACCGCTGTCGACGACGACGATCTGACGCCTGTCGTGATCGCCTCGATGGATGATGCCGACCTCGTGCTCGTCAGCTCGTCGGTCGTGCCGTCGAAGGTCGGTGCGCTGCTCAACGGCGTGACCACGCCGATCGTGACGAACGAGGCATACCACTTCGACGACCTCGGCATCGCCACCGGCTCGGGCGAGACCGCATCCACCAAGAACGTGGTCGTGGTCGACCCGACGTCGGGCTTCTCCGGGTTCGTCGGTGTGCTCAAACAGGCCCGTCCGCTGTCGTCGGGTGACCCGGTGCCGACGGCTGACGTGGTCGCCGTCGCACCCCAGAACGATCGGCCGGTCGCCTTCACGGTGGCCGCAGGTGCGATGCTCGCCGACGCGACGCCAGCCGCAGGCGCTCGCGGTGCGTTCTTCTTCAGCTTCGCGGCGCCGAAGGTGGCACGCGCCGACGCCTTCGCGATCCTCGATCACGTGCTCGACGAGGTCGGTGCACCGTGAGCTCGTCGTGCTCCGGGACGGGACCGGACCCGAACTCGTCCCCGAACCTGACCTGAACTCGTCCGGGACCTCAGGCGAGGCTGTCGGACAGCCAGGCGGCGATGGCATCGGCCGAGGCCGTCCCAGCCCGCCGTGCGACGACGTTGCCGTCGCCGTCGAGCAGCACGGTGTACGGGAACGACTGGCCACCGAACGCCTGGATCGCCGTCGAGTTCGGGTCGTCGGCGAGCATCGGCCACTCCCACCCCTTCTCGACCGTCCACTCCGACGGCGGATAGTTGTCCCGGTCCGACATCACCACGGTGGAGATGCCGACGACATCGAGTCCGTCGGGGAATCGGCCGTCGGCGTCGAGTTCGATGAGCTCGGGGATCTCGTCGTTGCAGTGCGGGCACCAGTGTGCGAGGAACACCAGCAAGGTGGGTGAGCCGGTGCCCTCGCCGATCCGGATCTCGGTGCCGTCGAAACTCGCGCCGTCG
>JBCBDK010000110.1:0-6523 GCA_038529675.1 Actinomycetota bacterium | reverse complement strand
CGAGGACCGGAGCAGGTGTCCCGACGGCAGGGTCCGCGCCGTCGCCGGTGAACGGGACGAGCGGGTCGCCCGTGAAGCTGACCGGCTGGTTCTCGGCGATCGCAACCGCTTCGGCCTCGGCACCCGTCTCGGCCTCGGAGTCTGCGGCGTCGGCGTCGGTGTCGGTGTCGGGCGATTCGTCGCCGGCCGAGTCGGCGTCCTCGTCGGCCGCAGCGGCGGGCGCGGCATCGCCATCGCCGTCGCTGCCGCACGCCGCGAGGACGAGCGTTCCGGCGAGCAGCGCTGCGGCGATCGGGCGCCGAGGTCGCGACGACGGGGAGGAAGGCCGGGTCGAGATCACCCCACCAGTCTGGCGCCTCGGAGCGCGCGTGCGTCGTCACGGATCGGGCAATGGCCGTGACTCGCGGCGCAGCAGCCGGCGTTAGCGTCGCTCCCGATGCCGACCCTGCTCGCCGATGACGCGCGCATCGACGTGGCGCGAACCGATGTCGACACGCTGGCCGATCTGCGCAAGGCCCGGCGACGGCGGCGGCTCGGCGATGTCGAGTGGTTCGACGTCGCGTACCGCGCCTACCTGTTCGCGCTCGTCGGCGGCGCGTTGACGATCATGGCGTCGGACGCCGTCGGCGGGCTCCTCGACGAGGGTGTCGAGCGGAACGATCTGCTGACACGTGGGCCCGCGGTCGCCGCCGTCGCCGTCGTGGCGGCCGTCGCCATCGGGTTGCGCAACGGCGCCGACGGCGGACCGGTCTCGGTGGAGCGGGCCGACGTTCGGCATCTGCTGTTGTCCCCGATCGATCGTCGGCGTGCGTTGCTCCGCCCGATCGTCCAACGGTTGCGATCGGTCGCGTTCACCCTGGCGTTGCCGCTCGGCGTCGTCGGACAGTTGATCGCGCGCGACGTCGACGGGTCCCGAGTTGCGTGGGCGGCGAGCGCAGCGCTGTTCGGCGCGCTCGTCGGGGCGCTCTACGTCGCGGCCGCGGTGTTGGCCCACGCGCTCCGGTTGCAGCCGTGGTCGGCCACCGCGATCGGGACCGTGCTCGTCGCGTGGCAGATCGCCGTCGCGGTGGCGATCTGGACGTCGGCAGACGAGCCGGGCGAAGTCGCAACCGAACTGGAGAGCTGGCAACGCATCGGCCCGGCGAACACGATCGGCAGCGTGCTGTTCTGGTCGATCCGCCAGCGCGGAGTCGACGCGATCGCGATCGGTGTCGTCCTCGCGATCGTGGTCGTCGCGCTCGCTCTCGGCGGCCGGCTCCGACTCGAACCGCTCGAGCGTCGCGGTCAGCTCGTCTCGCAGTTGCGCTTCGCGGCCACGCTGCAGGACATCCGTACCGTCGTGCAGCTCCGCCGCCAGCTCCGAGCAGAGTCGGTGCGCACCCGACCATGGTTCACCGCCATGCCCCGCCCACATCGGACCGAAACTCCGAAACCCGCTCGAATCATCCCGGCACGTGAGTCGAATCGCACGAGATTCGGCGACTTCGACGATGAGGAGCCCGGCGCTCGGGACGGTCGACGCGGTCAAGGGGCTCGGGGGGCTGGGGGCGGGACCGTGTTGCGGTTGCCGGGTGGGGTGGTGTGGCGGCGGGGGACGGCCTCGATCGCGCGGATCCCGACCGCGCGCTTCGCGCGGATGGCGGCGCTCGCCGCGCTCGGTGGGGCCGCTGCGTCGTGGACGGTGTCGTCCACGCCGTTGGCTGCGATCGGGCTGGTGGTCGCGCTCTTCCTGGTCGGACTCGAGTCGGTCGAACCGCTCGCGCAGGAGGTGGATCGGCCCGACCTGACCGACCGCCTCCCCGTCGATCGCGGCCGCCTCTTCGCCCACCACCTGGTGGCGCCGGCCGTCCTGCTCGGTGCGCTCGGCCTGATCGGGGCCGTCGGTGCGGTCGTCGTCGAGCCCGAGCACACGATCGGTGCGCTCGCACTCGCAGTCCCCGTCGTCTGGGGCGGTGCGATCGGTGCGATCGTGACGACGGTGCGCGATGCGCCAGACCCGCCGTCGGTCGCGAGCACGACCGTCGTCGGGCGGGATCGCCTCGCCGAGAGCCCGATGGCCCTGCCGGAGTTCGCCGGTATCAGCAACACGGTCACCGGGCTGATGCCGATCGTGCTGAGCGCAATCGGCTCGATCCCGGTGTTCGCGATGCGGCTCGAGGCGTCGGTGTCGTCAGCGGTGCGTGCGACGGTCGCCGTGGCACTCTGTCTCGCGATGCTGCTCGTCTGGATCATCCGACGCGACCGCTGGTCGCTCGCCCTCCGGAGGTTCTTCACCGACGGTCGTGCGATGCGGGAGGCGCCGTGAACTCGGGCGCCGTCAGCACGCCGGCCGTTCGGACCGAGGGCATCGCCAAGGACTACTACGGCGTCCCGGCGCTGCAGCCGCTCGATCTGACGGTCGCCGCAGGGGAACGGATCGCGCTGATCGGTCACAACGGCTCGGGCAAGAGCACGCTGCTGCGCATGCTCGCCGGGATGCTCGAACCGACCGCCGGCACTGCGAGCATCGCCGGCCACGACCTCGGGTCACCCGATGCTCGCGCCGCGCTCGCGTTCGTCTCCGACGAGCCGGTGTTCTACGACGACCTCACCGTGTGGGAGCACCTCGAGTACATCGCCCGGCTCCATCACACCGACGACTGGGAGTCACACGCAGAGCACCTCGTCGACGTGCTCGGCATCGGCCAGCGAGTCGACGACCTGCCGTCGACGTTCAGTCGGGGTCTGAAGCAGAAGGCGCAGCTCGCGGCGTCGTTCGTGCGGCCGTTCGAGGTGTTGGTGGTCGACGAGCCGTTCGTCGGTCTCGACCGGGCCGGCCGGGCGGCGTTGCTCGAGCTGCTCGCCTGGGCCCACGACGACGGCGCAGCGGTCGTGGTCGCCACCCATGAGTTGTCGAGCGTGGACACCGCCGACCGGCTGATCGCACTGCGCGACGGGACGATCGTGCACGACGGCGACCCGGCCGGCGCCGACGTCGCCGAACTCACCGCCGGCACCCCGACCGGCGATGACGCCGGTGATGGCGGCGGTCATGACGGTGATCACGTCGGTGATGGCGGTGGTGACGTCGGTGATGGCGGCGGTGACGCCGGTGACGGAGCGTCCGCGGGGCATGTCCGCGACGGGGAGCGCCACGACGAGCGGGATCACGAACGCGACGAGGAGCGGGCCCAGGAACACGACGAGTGAACGCGACGAGTGAACACGACGAGTGAACACGACGGGTCGGTCGGTGTCCTGTGATGTGCGTTGCGGTGAGTTCGATGACCGCACGACGTCGAGATCGACGTCGCGTCCGGCTCCGTGCAGCATGTGGGACGCACGTAAGAACCTCAAGGGACCTTCAGTTCCACGTCGGAGCCCGCTCGGTCGTCTAGTCTCACGCCCCATGCAGGAGTTCTCTTCGGTCACCGCGTCCGCGTACGACGCCGAGTCGCTGGCGCCCATGCTCACCGAGAAGGCCGCCGACGGATGGTCGGTCGTGTCGATCGTCTCCGCCGGGACCAACGTGATCGCCTATCTCACCCGCGGTGGCGACGCCGACGCAGCGTCGGCGGCGGTGGCGCCCGCGGTCGCTACGGTCCCTGCGGCCGATGCGAGCCCGACCACCGAGGATGACACGACCACGGATGCGTCGGCCGATGCTGCTGCGTCCGACGCCGCGGCTGCCGCCGATGTGGCCGCCTCCGACGATGCTGGCGCCGAGGCTGCGGAGAGCGTGGCTGCGGCGACCGCCGGCACCGACATCACCCCGACGCTGCCGGGCGAGGACGTCGCCGCCGCCAGCCAGGTCGACGACGCAGCTGATGCCGCCGCCGACGTGGTCGACGACGGAGCCGACGCCGCTGCCAGCGCTGCGGCCGAGGCCGCCGGCGAGCCCGCAGGATGGGGTTCGACCGCCACCGCCGCTGCCGACACCGACACCTCGATCGCCGATCTCGCTGCGCAGGTGGGTGCCGAGGACGCCGGTGCTGCAGTCACCGACACCGCGGCAGTCGCCGGTGACGCCGTCACCGACGCCGCCGGATCCGCCGCTGACACCGCAGCCGAGATGACCCCGACCCTGCCGGGCGATGCGGCTGCGGACGCCACCGCAGCCGTCGGCGAGGCGACCGCCGCGGTCACCGACGAGGCTGCCGCCGCCGTCGACACCGGTGCCGCCGAGACCGCCGCCGCCGGAGCTGCGACCGCAGCGGCTGGCGATGCTGCTGCCGAGAGTTCCGTGCCCGCCGGTTGGTACGCCGACCCGTCAGGCCGCTTCGAGCTCCGCTACTGGGATGGCAACGCCTGGACCGAGCACGTCTCGCGCGCCGGCCAGCAATACACCGACCCACCCGTCGCCTGATTCGCTGCGGCAGCGCTGGTCACGTCGTCGGCGGAATCGGAGTTCGTTCTCGCGTGAACTCGTAGTCTCGAACTCATGCGCGTCACGTCGATCGGTCACGCCGGCATGCTCATCGAGACCTCGGTGGGCTCGATCCTGTGCGACCCGTGGTTCCACCCGGCCTACTTCGGCGCCTGGTTCGTCTTCCCTCGCAACGACCAGCTCAGCGACGATCTGCGGGCCCGGATCAACGACGCCGACTTCCTCTACGTCTCGCATCTGCACGGCGATCACCACGACGAGCCGTGGCTCCGCGAGCACCTCCGCCGCGACATTCCCATCCTCCTTCCCGGCTTTCCGACGCGCGAGCAGCAGCGCACGCTGACGCGGCTCGGGTTCCGGAACTTCGTCCGGACCGCTGACACGGTCGAGCAGGAGATCGCACCGGGGCTACGGATCGCGATCCACATCGAGTCCTCGATCACCGACGGGCCCGGCGGCGACTCCGCGCTCGTGGTGATGGCCGACGACCGCATCGTCGTGAACCAGAACGACTGCCGTACGACCGACCTCGGTCAGCTCCGCTCCCACGGTCCCGTCGATCTGCACTGGCTTCAGTTCTCCGGCGCGATCTGGTACCCGATGGTGTACGAGATGGACGCTGATGCCAAGGCTGCCGCGTGTCGAGCGAAGGTCGAGGCGCAGTTCGCTCGCGCGATGCGCTATGTCGAGAAGATCGGCGCGTCGGCGATCGTGCCGAGTGCGGGCCCGCCCTGCTTCCTCGACCCGGATCTGTTCGGGCTGAACATGATCACCGGCGACGAACCGTCGATCTTTCCCGACCAGACCGTGTTCCTCCACAAGCTCGACGAGGCCGGGTTCACCGGCGTGATGAACGTGCCCGGCACGACGATCGACCTCGACGCGCCGCAGCCCGGCGGTGGCTTCGCGACCACGCACCCGATGTCCGACGCCGAGGTCTCGTCGACCTTCGACGACAAGCAGGCGTATCTCGAGCGCTACCAGGCCGACTGGCTGCCGTGGCTGGAGCAGATGAAGGCGTCATGGGCGTCGGTCGACGTCGATCTCCTCGCGACCCTGCAGGAGTGGTGGGAGCCGCTGATGGCGATGGCGCCGACCCTCTGTGCCCAGATCGGGTCGAACGTCGTGATCCGTGCGCTGGGTGATGCCGATGCTGGGGTCGAGCAACTCGACGTGGTCGCCGACTTCGTCAACGGTGAGGTTCGCGAGCACGCCGGTGAGCCGTACGACTTCCGCTTCGACATCGATCGCCGGCTCGTCGAGAAGGTGGCCGACGAGCGGGCGGTCGACTGGTCGAACTCGCTGCTGCTGTCGTGTCGATTCGTCGCCTGGCGGTCCGGCGAGTTCAACGAGTACGTCTACAACTTCTTGAAGTCGCTGTCGCGGGAGCGGATGAAGCGCACCGAGGCCGAAGCAGTACGTAAGGTCGCGCCGCCGACCGCCGAGGAACTCGCGGCCGAGACCGACATCCGGATCGGCGACTACGTCGTCCAGCGACGCTGCCCGCACCGCGATGCCGACCTCGAGGCGTTCGGCGAGATCGTCGAGGGCGACGACGGCTCGTCCGAGTTCGTGTGCACGCTGCACGGCTGGCGCTTCGACTGCGAGACCGGCCGCTGCCTCACCAGCCCCAACGAGACGCCCCTCCGCATCCGCCCCGCCTGAGAACGTTCGGGGTCGGAGTCGCCCCGTTCTCGAAGAACACTCGGGGTCGGAGTCGCCCCGTTCTCCGAGAACGTTCGGGGTCTGACCCCGAGTGTTCTCGGCTGGGTTTCCGGGCGGTGTCATCGGTTTGGACCCGAAACGTCACAGATCCTGAGTAGGTTCACATCATGTTCGCCGTGCTCGATCTCGGCATCGACCTCAATCTGTGGCCATGGGTGTGGCTCGGTGTCGCGGTCGTCTTCGCCCTGGTCGAGGTCACCGTGTTGGCGGGCACGTTCGTCCTGCTGCCGTTCGCGATCTCGGCGGTCCTCGCCGCACTCGCCGGGTGGTACGACGCGCCGATCGAGGCGCAGTGGGCGATCTTCCTCATCGCCGGCGCGGCGATGTGGGCGATGTTCTGGCGCTACGCCAAACGCTTCATGGCCGAACACACGAACCCCGAAGGCGTCGGTGCGGACCGACTCGTCGGGATGACGGCGATCGTCACCTCGG
>JBCBDK010000109.1:0-9124 GCA_038529675.1 Actinomycetota bacterium | reverse complement strand
CGCTTCCTTCTCGTGCGGGTACTGGACGGTGTTCGCACCGTCCTTCACCGTGCGCCCCATGGTGGCCATGGTGACGCCGAGGCCCTTGAGCAAACCGGGAACCTTTGGCATGAGTTACACCGCAACCTTTTTCGACGCAGGCGCCGACGCCGCTGGAGCGGCCGGCGTCCCGAGCTGTGACGTCGGATTCTGGCGATCCATCAGACTGCAACCTTCAGGATCGCGGTGACGACGATGTTCGCGAGCGAGAGCGGGATGAGGAACTTCCAGGCGAAGGTCTGGAGCTGGTCCTCACGGAATCGGGGGTAGCTGAACCGGACCCACATGATGATGCCGACGAGGACGAACATCTTTGTCGCCATGATGACCGGGCCGACGATGTTCATCCACCAGTCGACGTCGTCGAGGTTCTCCCAACCGAACCACTCGAACGGGACGCCCCAGCCGCCGAGGAAGAGCACCGAGGCGATGAAGGCGAACACGCCGGCGGTGGCGAACTCGGCGATGAAGAAGATGAGGAATCGGAAGCCGGTGTACTCGGTCATGAAGCCCGAGACGAGTTCGGACTCGGCGATCGGCATGTCGAACGGCGCCTGTGTGAGTTCGGCCTGCACGGCGATCATGAAGATCAGGAAGCCGACCAGCTGGGTGATGATGAACGGGTTGCCGAGGAAGCCGACGCCGAAGATCTCGCCGGTGTTCTGGACCTCGACGATGCGGTTCAGGTTCATCGACTCGGCCTGGATGACGACACCGAGCGTGGCGAGCACCATCGGCAGCTCGTACGCGATGAGCTGGCCGGCGCCGCGGATGCCGCCGAGCAACGAATACTTGTTCGCCGATGCCCAACCGGCGACGAGCACGCCCAACACCGACACCGACCCGACGGCGAGGGCGTAGAACACGCCGGTCGAGAAGTTGGTGAACCAGGCCTCGGGGCCGAACGGCACGACGACGATCAGCAGGAACGTCGACAGCAGCACGATCAGCGGCGCCATCTTGAAGATGGTCTTGTCCGCGTTGTCGGGGGCGATGTCTTCCTTTTGCATCCACTTGCCGACCTCGGCGAGCAGCTGCATCGAGCCGTAGGGCCCGGCCTCCATCGGGCCGAGACGGCTCTGCATGAACGACATCATCTTGAACAGGAACAGATAGACGATGCCGCCGGCGGGAAGCAGCACGGCCACCAGGCCACCGACCACACGAAAGATCGACTGCCCCCAGTACGGAATCTCGACAGCGAGCTGTGTCGCACTCACTCGTTCCCTCGCTTCGCTCGGTCTCTCCGTTCGTGCGAGTTCTCCCTCGCGTTCGCTCGGTCGAGCGGTGTCCGCCTCCGGCGGCCCATCGGATCGGACGACCGGCCAAGCCGGATCGTCATCGGACAGGGGGCTCCGGCGGAGCCTCTGCCCCCTGCACCCCCCGCCATCGTTGTCACGTTCACAGACGACATTCGACTACCTATCAATATCGCCCAGGATGAAGTAGAGGCTGGCGAGGATCGTGATGATGTCGGGGACGTAGACACCCTTCAGCACCCACGGCACGATCGAGATGTTGTTGAAGCTGGCCGAGCGGATCTTGACACGGAACGGCCCGAGGTCGCCCTTGGACACCACGTAGTAGCCCATCTCGCCGAGCGGATTCTCGGTGGAGACCCAGGCCTCGCCCTCGGGCACCTTGATGATGCGGGGCACCTTGGTCATGACCGGGCCGGCCGGGATCTGCTCGATGAGCTGCAGCACGATCTTGCAGGACTCGCGCGTCTCTTGGAGGCGGACCCAGCAGCGGGCCCACGAGTCGCCGTCGGGGTGGGTCCAGACCTTGAAGTCCGCCTTGTCCCACGCCATCGGGAGATCCTGGTCGCGGCGGAGATCCCAGTCGATGCCGGACGCGCGCAGGTTGGCACCCGACAGGCCGTACTCCTTGGCGACGTCGGCCGGGATCACGCCCACGCCGCGCATACGGCTCTGGAAGATCTCGTTACCGAACAGCAGGTCCTCGATCTCGTCGCAGAAGCCGATCAGCTTGTGCATGACCTGCCTGGTCTCGTCGATCCACCCCTTGGGCAAGTCGTCCTTCAACCCGCCGATGCGGTCGAAGTTCGGGTGGAACCGACCACCGGTCGCGCCCTCGATCAGGTTGAGCACGTACTCGCGGTCACGGAAGGCGAGGAACACCGGCGTGATCGCGCCCATCTGCACGCCGAGGTCGCCGAGGAACAGCGACACGTTGGCGATTCGGCTCAGCTCGAACAGGATCGTGCGGATGACCTGGGCGCGCGGTGGCGCCTCGATCTCCATCAGCTTCTCTGCCGCGAGGATGAACGGCACCTCGTTGGCGAAGCTGCCCAGCCAGTCGATCCGGTTGATCAGCGTGGTGACCTGCGGGAACGTGCGGACCTCGGTCAGCTTCTCGTAGCCACGGTGCATGTAGCCGGCCGACGGTTCGGCCCAGATGACCTGCTCGCCGTCGAGGCGGGCGATGATCCGGAGCGTGCCGTGCGTGGCTGGGTGCTGCGGCCCGATGTTGAGGGTCATCCCCTCGGTCTCGAGCTCCACGTTCAGCCGGGCGTCAGCAGCCTGCGACGCGATGTACGACAGCTGCTGGCGATCGCTCATCATCGTCATCGCGCCACCTCCGGCATATCAACTGGTGTCAGACCCCAGTTGATACGTGCATCAACTGGGGTCTGACACCAATTGATACGGGATGAGCGGATCATGTGTCGCTCTCCTCAGGCTGTTCGGGCATCGGTTCGACGTCGACGATGCCGGGCCACGGCTTGACCATGCGGGCGAGGAGCGGGAAGTCCTTCTTCAACGGGTAGCCCTCGAAGTCGACCGGCAGGTACATGTTGCGGAGGTCGGGATGGCCGTTGAAGCCGATGCCGAACATCTCGTGGCACTCGCGTTCGTGCCAGTTGGCGCCGGCGAACGAGCCGGTCCACGAATCGACGACCGGGTGATCGTCGTCGACGTCGGCCTTGATGGTGACGCCGACATGGCGATCGATGTCGATCAGTCGGGCGAACACCTGTATGCGGGTCTCGCCACCGGTGACACCCTGGACGATCGTCATGTCGATCGGCTCGGCCTCGACGGTCGGGTCGGCCTCACCGTTGCCGTACGGTGACGGCATCCAGTCGATCGCCGACAGGAAGCAGAAGTACGTGAAACCGGCCGCCTTCAGCGCAGCGCCGGTGTCGGCCCACGCATCGGTCGCGACGCGCACCCACAGGTCGTCGTTCGGCGCGATGTGCGTGTCGAGCAGCGACTCGCCGATCCGGCTCCGCAGATCGTCGATGACGCCCTCGCGGAGGCCGTCGCCGGGGAGCGCGGCGGGCTCGTCGGACGCCGCGTCGGCGTCCGGTGTCACGGTGTCACTCAATCGGACCACCGCCGACGACGATCGGTTCGGGGCGATCGCGCTCGGGGATCGGCTGCGGATCGGTCGAGATGTCGTGGGTCGTCTTGCCCGTCGGCTCGCCCGCGTGGATCTCGCCGCGCTCAGCAGCCCGCTTGGCCTGCAGCGTGGTGAACTCGTCGCCCTGCCACTTGGCCTGCATGTCCTCGTTCTTGATCCGCTGCTGGAGCAGGACCACACCCTCGAGCAGTGCCTCCGGCCGGGGCGGGCAGCCGGGGACGTACACGTCGATCGGGATGATCTGATCGACGCCCTTGGTGACCGAGTACGAGTCCCAGTACGGCCCACCGCAGTTTGCGCACGACCCCATCGAGATGGCGTACTTCGGCTCGGGCATCTGCTCCCAGAGGCGCTTCACGGCTGGCGCCATCTTGTCGGTGACCGTGCCGGACACGCAGACGAAGTCGGCCTGGCGCGGACTCGCCGGAAGCGGGATGACGCCGAGACGCATCACGTCGTAGCGGGGCGAACCGAACGCGGCGCCCATCTCGATCGCGCAGCAGGCGAGGCCCCACTGGTACACCCACAGGGAGTACGAGCGAGAGATGTTGAACAGCTTGGTGAGCGGGCCGGGGAGGCGGCCCTTGTCGACGAGACCCATGTCAGTTCGTTACTCCGGTTTCGAGCGTCGTGGCGAACGCTGCGGACGAGTCGGTCAGACCCAACGGAGCAGCCCTCGCTTCCACGCGTAGAAGAGTCCGTCGAGCAGCAGCACGATGAAGATGATCATCACGATCAAACCGAACGCACCGTATCGCTCGATGTTGGCAGCCCAGGGGAACAGAAACACCGCCTCGACGTCGAAGATGACGAAGAGCAGCGCGAACACGTAGTAGCGGATCTGGCTCTGCGACCAGCCCATCCCCACCGGATCGACACCGGATTCGTAGGCGATGTACTTCTCGGCCGACGGCTTGGTCGGTCGGATCGCCGCAGCCAGCCCGAGGAGGAGCCCGCCGATCGCGAGTGCGGCGAGCCCGAACCAGACGACGTTCAGGTAATCGCGGAGAAAGAGCGACATACGGGCCCCGAAGATATCAGGGCTCGTGAAATGCTTCCCAATGTCGACCGGACGCGAATTCCCGGCCGCATGTCACGTCCGCGCGGGTTGTGCCAACATGATCCGAGGCCGAACTCGGCGAGCGCCGTCATCCAAGCCCGAGCTCGGCGAGCTCGTCCCGGCTGGAGACGTCGAGGCTGCGGTAGACGGCTGCGAGGTGGTTGTCGACGGTTCGTACCGACAGATGCAGCTCGGCGGCGATGTCCTTGCTCGACCGACCCGACGCGGCGAGCGTCGCGATCTCGAGCTGCCGAGCGCTCGGCATGTCGGCTCGGTCGACGAGGTCGTCGAAGCGACGACTGAACTTCGGCGGCGCCTCCGGCGTGATCAGGGCCATGACCCGTGCGAATTCGAGCAGCGCACGCCGCAACGGCGCAGACGGGCCGAACCGGAGCGCGAGTTCGACGGCGTCGAGCCCCGCATCGACGGCCGGCACGACACAACGCATGTCGAGGAACGATCGAGCCGCTGCTTCGACCCGGTCGAGGTCCTCGGCGAGCACACCCTGCGCATGATCGGCGATGGCCGCAACGAAGGGCCCCTCCAGGCCGCCGGCGAGCTCCCCCAGGTACCCAGCCGACATCGGCGCCGCACCGCGGCGGGTGGCCTCACGGGCCACCATCGGCGCCCACAGGACGTAGCCGCCGTCGACGGTCATCCGGGCCAGCTCGACCGCCAGCGCGTCGTACTCGGTGTCGGGCGCCATCCGCACCTTGAAACGGGCGAGGCCGATCGGCGACGACTTCGGGTCGAACGAGACCTCGCGCTCGAACTCGGCGGCCAACGCGCAGAGGTCACCGCGAACGAAACCACCCGAGCCGAAGTCGTCGACGTGGTCCGCCATGCGCACCGCTTCACTGGCGCGCCGTTCCGCGACATCGAACCGCCCTTCGAGCTGTGCGATCTGCGAGGCGAGCCCGAGCCACACGACGTGTGCCGGCCGCACCCCCGACACGTCGGCGTCGAGCAGCGAGCGGTCGACCACCTGGCCCGCACCCGTGACGTCGCCGGAGAACAACCGGCGTAGCGCCTCGGCGACGTCGAATCGGACCATGTTGTGACGCTCACCGCGAGCCTCGGCCAGCGCCGACCCCTCGGAGATCACCGACGCCGCCGCATCGAGGCGGCCGACGAAGACGTGCCCGAACGCCTCGCCGAGCAGCATCGCCACTCGTGCGTCGTCCGAGGTGCCCTCGTCCGACGCATCCCGGACCCGTGCGACGGACTCGATCGCCAAGTCGCGGTTGCCCGTCATGTGGGAGTAGAGCGCGGTCGCACCGTCGACGCGGGCGATGTGCGCAGGGTCGGTGAGCGACTCGCGCAGCTCGAGGAGTTGGGCGTATCCCTCCTCGGCACGACCGAGTTGGAGACACAGCAGCTCGCTGCGTGCGAGCACTGCTTCCACCCGCTCTGCGTCGTCACCCGCCGCGGCGACCGCCCGGTCCGCGAAGTCGCTGGCCTGGTCGAGGCGCCCGGAGTTGGCGTTCGCCCAGAGCAGGACGACCAGGTCGGACGCCGTCGGGTCGGCGATGGTCGTCAGCAGATCGCAGGCGAGGTCGTTCTCCCATCGGGCGAGTGCACCACGGGCACCTCGGCGGGCGATCTCGTCGTCGACGACGTCGCCGGCTGTCAGCAACCAGCTGCCGAGTCGTGCCGGCTCGACGTCGTCGTCGGGCGTCACGCTGGCGACCAACTTGCGGCAGATCTGGCGGACCTCGTCCGAGGTCATCGTCGCGCGCGTCACCTCGCCGTACAGCGGGTGACCGAGCACGATCGGCGATCCGGTCAGCAGCCCGGCACGGCGAAGCCGCTCGACCGCCGAGTCGTCGATGCGGGTCGCGACCGTGTCCGGGAGCGCATCGGCGACCGCAACGCATCGGACGAGTTCCCAGTCGGCGGCGTCGAGTCGGCGGAGGTGTTCGCCGACCAGACGCTCGAGCGGGTGCCCGACCGGATGAAACCCGTCGAGGTGCCACAGACCGTCTCGTTCGACGATCGCGTCGGCGTGGCCGGCGGCGATCAGCAACTCACGCGCCGCCAGCGGATTGCCCTCGCTCACACTGACGAGCCGCCGGATCGAACTCAGCTCACCCGGCCCTGCCCACTCGGCGATCAGCTCTGCCAGCTCGTCGTCGTCGAGCGCCGGTACGTCGACCGCGACGGCGACGTCGCGAAGCGCCTGCGAGAGCGCATGTTCCTCAGGGGCACCGCTGAACGTGGTCCGCTCGGTGGCGAGGACCGTGATGTCGCCATGACGGAGCAGCATCTCGATCAGACCGGCCGACTTCTCGTCGATGAGGCCGATGTCGTCGATTGCGATCACTCGGTGGTCGACGCCCTGGGGCACGAGCGCGGCGCGCAGTCGTTGCACGAGTTCGAACTCGACGTTGACCGGTTCCAGGTCGGGCGGGAGCGCGGGGAGCAGCGCCCCGAAGGCGATCGACTGCACGCCTGCACCGCCGGCGAGCCGACGGATCGTGATCGATTGGACGCCACTCGCCTCGCCGTCTTCGACCGCACCCTCGGCCACCAACGCCGCGAGCACCTGGCGCGCGGTGTGGCTCTTCCCGATCCCCGCCGGCCCCCGGAGCACGACCGAGATCGGCGACGACGCGGTCCCGATCAGGCGCGCGACGACATCTGCGACCAACTGGTCGCGCGATGGTCGATGGTCGGTCGGCGCGGTCACGGGACGGTCCTCGCACGAAGGCCAACGGAGCCTATTGCGCGGACGCGGACGCTCGTGCAGTCGGCCGATGACCGGCCGTGTCACTCAGCGATGGGCGAGGCGATCGTTGATCTGTTCACCCATCGCGATGACCAGACCAGCGACGTCGTCCGAGGTGTCGGGCTCGGGGAACCGGAACGACGGTCCCTGCACGTACAGGCCGCCGACCACGCCCGTCGAGTCGCACAACGGCACGGCGAAGGCGTTCACGTCGGCGATCAGATTGCCGTACGACACGACGACGCCGTCGCGACGCGCGTCGACCGCCAGCTTCCGGATCGACGCAGGGTCGGGCGGCTCGACGTCCTCGAGCAACTTGCCCGCCTCGAACGACCGGCGCGTCAGGTAGGCGTCCAGGTCCGCGTCGGTCATCGCCGACAGGACGGCGATGCCGCTCGGCATGGCATGCAGCGCAAAGGTCTGGCCGGTCATGTCGCTGACGTGGACGAGCTCGTCATCGGCATCGACGTTGTCGATCCAGTGCAGGGTGTCGCCGTCACGGATCGTGAACCCCGCACTCCCCGTGGTCTGCTCGGCCAGCTCCACCAGGAACGGCTGCACGATCGCACCGATGGTCGCGTCCGGTGCCGTCGCGCCAGCGAGGTCGACGAGCCCGCCACCGATGACGTACTCGCCACCCGACTCCACCTGCTCGACCGCGCCCTCCTCCTCGAGCGCCGAGAGCAGCCGGGACACGGTCGACTTCGGCAGCTCGGTTCGATCGGCGAGGTCGGTGACGCCCGCACTCCCTGTCGCGAGGGCGCGGAGCAAGGCGAACGCCCGCTCGATCGACTGGACTCCCGACATCGTGTTCTCGCTTTCTCGCCGCCTCGACCCCGACCGCTGCGGGTAGGATCTCCGGTGCGCTCCCCAGATGGGGCCGGTCCAGAGGGGCCTGGCGTACTGTTTCACCATACGGTACTGTTCCGCATGTCGGAACACCGGGTGCCACATCGGCCCCGGTCCATCCTTTCGGGGGATCCATGAGCGACGAGACCCAGCCGGACGACGACATCGATCTGGCGACATTGAGCGACGAGGACCTCGTCGCTCAGATGCACGACGACCTCTACGACGGTCTGAAGGAAGAGATCGCCGAAGGCACGACGATCCTCCTCGACCGCGGCTGGGGTGCCGACAAGGTGCTCAACGACGCGCTCGTCGAGGCGATGCGCATCGTCGGCATCGACTTCCGCGACGGCATCCTGTTCGTCCCCGAGGTCCTGCTCGCCGCGAACGCGATGAAGGCCGGGATGGCGATCCTGCGGCCGCTGCTCGCCGAGACCGGCGCCGAATCGATCGGGACCGTCGTGATCGGCACCGTCAAGGGCGACATCCACGACATCGGAAAGAACCTCGTCGCGATGATGCTCGAGGGCGCCGGCTTCGAGGTGTTCGACCTCGGCATCAACACCGACGTCGACGAGTTCCTCGCAGCGATCGACGAACACCAGCCCGACATCCTCGGCATGTCGGCGCTGCTGACGACGACGATGCCGTACATGAAGGTCGTCATCGACACGCTCGTCGAGCAGGGCCGCCGTGACGACCAGGTCGTCCTCGTCGGCGGCGCGCCACTCAACGAGGAGTTCGGTGCCGCGATCGGCGCCGACGCCTACTGTCGTGACGCTGCGGTCGCTGCGGAGACCGCCAAGGAACTCGTGGCCGCCCGCCGTGGCACGCCCGAGCCGGCGGGCCCGTCCGTCGCCGGCTGAGCACCGCGTGACGAAGGCCAGCATGGCCGGCGACGAGACCGCCAGCACCATCGGCGACGAGACCGTCAGCACGCCGACGTTCGGCGCCGACGACGATGCGTCCGTGCTCGTCATCGCGTGCGGCGCACTCGCGCACGAGCTCAAGGCGATCATCGCGATGGACGGCCTCGACCGGATCGCCGTCGAGTGTCTGAC
>JBCBDK010000108.1:293-9191 GCA_038529675.1 Actinomycetota bacterium | reverse complement strand
CCGTTCGGTGCCCACGTCGCCGTGGTCGAGGTCGATCGAGGAACGGGCGCGACGCCATGTCGGCGACGAACGTGGTGTCGGCGAGCAGCGGGTTGCCGTCGGCCTTCGCAGCGACCGCCAGGTCGGCCCAGGTCTTCGCAACCGCCGGCGTGCCGGCGACGTGGAAGGCGCCGTTGTCCTTGTCGAGCACGATGTCGGCCTCGTCGGCTTCGAGGAGCTTGGCGGCGAGCTTCTTCGCCGAGTCCACGAGTTCGACCGCCGCCTCGTTCACTGCGACGCCACCTTGCTGGAGCGATCGCGACCCCATCGTGCCGCCGCCGACGGGCACGAGGTCGGTGTCGCCCCAGATCAACGTGATCTGATCCATCGGGATGCCCGTCTGGTCACTCGCGATCATCGACCACGCGGTGTCGTGGCCCTGCCCGTGTGGGCTGGTGCCGGTGTAGACCTTGGCGGAGCCGTCGTCGTTCACCTCGATCTTGGCGTTCTCTTGCTTCGGGTCGACGCCGCCGGTGATCTCGACGTACACGCTGACACCGACGCCGAGCAACACGGCGTCGCCGCGCTCACGACGGGCCGCCTGCTCGGCCCGCAGGTCTGCGTAGCCGGCCGCCTCGAGGGCCTTGTCGAGCGCCCCTTCGTAGTCGCCGACGTCGTAGGTCTGGCCGATCGCGGTCGTGTGCGGCTCCGTGAACTTCGGGATGAGGTTCGTGCGTCGCACCTCGGCAGGGTCCTTGCCGATCTCGGCGGCGAAGATGTCCATCGAGCGTTCGAGCGCAGCGGTTGCCTCCGGCCGACCCGCGCCGCGATAGGCGACGGTCGGTGTGGTGTTCGTGACGACCGACGTGGTGCGCACCTCGATGTTCGGGATGTCGTAGACGCCCGACATCATCGGCCGGGTCATGAACGGGGCGAGGATCGTGCCCATGTCGGCGAAGGCGCCCGAGTCCTGGATCGCGTGCAGCTGGAGGTGGGTGACCTTGCCGTCCTCCGTGCCGCCGACGGTGATGTGCTGCACCTGGGCGCGTCCGTGGCCGAGCGCCATCATCGACTCACTACGGGTCTCGCGCCACCGGACCGGCCGGCCGACCGCCGTCGCCAGCGGCCCGAGGAGCAGTTCTTCGGGGTAGATGCCGATCTTCGCGCCGAACCCGCCGCCCACGTCGGGAGCGATGATCCGGATCGCGTCCTCCTCGACACCGTTCGCTGCGGCGGTCGGCGTCTTCGCGCCCTGTGAGTGCTGCGTCGAGAGCCACTGATGCAGGCGACCGTCGATCCATGCCGCTGCCGCGCCGCGCACCTCGAGTGGGCACGGGGCGACGCGCTGGTTGAGGAAGTGACCGTCGACGACGACCTCGCACCCGGCGAAGAACTCCTCCTTGGCGGAGTTCTCGGGCATGCCGAGCGCCGTCGTGTCGAACACGACGTTCGACCCGGCTTCGGGAAAGATCAGGTTCTCGGCATCGGCCATCGCCGACTCGGGGTCGACGAAGGCGGGGAGGAAGTCGATGTCGGCGTAGACCGCCTCGGCGGCGTCGGCGGCCTGCTGGGGCGACTCGGCGAGGATCACGGCGATCGGCTCGCCGACGTAGCGAACCTTGCCGCTCGCCAGCAGCGTCCTGCTCACCATCGGGTTGAACGCCGCCGGGACCGGCTCGAGATCGAGCGACTCGGCGGTGTGGACGGCGAGGACGCCGGGCATGGTGGCGGCGTCACCGGTCTCGATCGACAGGATCGTGCCGTGTGCGATCGGTGATCGGACGTAGTGCGCGAACGCGGCTCCGTGCAAGCGCTCGTCGTCGAGATCGTCGACGTAGACGCCACCCGACGTCAGGAACTTCGGGTCCTCCTTGCGCTGGACCCGGTTGCCGAGAATGCTGCCACCCGTCACGTGTTTCCCCTTGTCGATCGGTGGTTCACCTGCGCACGCCGAGCGCCGCGGACGAGACAGTAGTGGGGGGCGGAGGCGGCGTCCCACCCGGGGGCCAAATCCGCCGGCTCGCCGATCCCGACCCGGTCGACGCCACGGAGGACAGGGGCGAACGTGCTCAGTCGGTGCCGTCGTCGCCGCCGGCATCGCCGCCGACGACGGGTGCCGGTTCGACGACGGGGGCGGGGGCCGGACCTGCGGCGGTGGCGGCGATGATGCTGGTGACGACGTTGTACGGCCAACCGTCGGGCAGATCGGTCGGAAGCCCGGGTAGGTCGGTCACCGACAGGCGCTCCTCGCCGGCTTCGACGTAGCCGTAGTCCTCGCGAGCGGACTCGCGGACGCCCTCGTCGGTCCGGAGCCGATCGACCTCGGCCTCGAGGTCGGCGTTCACGCGGCGAAGTTCTTCGTACTGCACCCGCCGCTGCTCGAGGTCGGCGTCCTGCTCGCGCCAGGTGCCGATGGGCGAGATGAACACCGCCAGGGCCAGCGTGGCGATGACCGCGAGGGCGATCGCGCCGACGATGAGCGGCACGCGTCGCCGCGCCGAGATCCGGCGGCCGAGGGGGATCGGTCGCGTGTAGTCGCCGAGCCGCGATCGACCCTCGTCGGAGCCGCGCCGCGTCGGACGCGGGATCGAGGTCGTGGCATGACGCGGCACGGGGGACAGTCTGGCAGCGGGCTGTGCGCCGACCACGGCATGTTCCCGAAACTCTCGACCTCGACATGACGTCGACCTGAGATCGACGTGGCTTCGTCGTCGTGGCGCCGTGCCGGTGGCCGCGCCGTGACGGCGGCTTATGGTCGGTCCACCGGGCGTCTGGTTCCGAGTCGGCGCCAGTGACCGACGTCGCAGAAGTCCTCGACCATGCCGTACGGATAGGGCGGCAGCCCGGGGGCCGAGACCTCGGTGAGGCGATCGAGGTCGTCCTGGTCCAGTTCGACCGTCGCCGCACCCAGGTTGTCGGTGAGCTGTTCGAGCGTGCGGGCGCCGAGCAGCACCGACGACACGGTCGGCCGGCTCGCCAGCCACGCGATCGCCACCTGGCCCATCGGGCGCTCGACGCGGCGAGCGACATCGTCGAGGACGTCGAGGATCTCCCACGTCCGCTCGGTGTTGCGCTGGTCGTACGCCTCGACGCCGCGGTTCGGATCATCGCCGAGTCGGGTCGGGCCCGACGGGCGTTCGTCGCGGCGGTACTTGCCGGTCAGCCAGCCGCCGCCGAGCGGTGACCACGGCGTCGTCGAGAGCCCGTGGTCGATGCAACACGGCAGGATCTCGAGTTCGATGCCGCGGTCGAGCAAGTTGTACTGCGGCTGCACGACGGTCGGGGTGACGAGGCCGCCATGGCGCGACTCGGACACGATCTGGGCGAGTTGCCAGCCGGTCACGTTCGACCAGCCGATCGAGTGCAGCTTGCCGGCGCGGACCAGGCCGGCGAGCGTGTCGAGCGTCTCGACGACCGGTGTGTGGTCGTCCCAGCCGTGGACGAAGTAGACGTCGATCCCATCGACCCCCAGCCGGGCCAGGCTCGCGTCGACGCTGCGTACGAGGCTCCGCCGGGACGCGCCGGCCGAGTTCGGAGCGGGAGCGAATCGACCCTTCGTCGCCACGACGACGTCGTCGCGGCCGCGCTCGCGCAGCCATGCTCCGACGATCCGCTCGGACTCGCCGGCGCCGTACACGTCGGCGGTGTCGATCAGGTTGCCGCCGGCGCCGACGTACGCATCGAGCTGGTCGAACGCATCGGTGCGATCCGTTTCGACGCCGAACGTCATCGTTCCCAGCCCCAGGGCGGAGACGAACGGTCCGCGCCGCCCCAGCGCGTTCGTCGCCGCCATCGGCGTCCCGTTCCCCGCACCCGGCGCACGTGCGGTTCCGTCGATGTTGTTCGCCTCGTCGCTCATGGGCCCAGCCAACACCCTGGGGTACACCCCAGGTCAAATGGATCCGGCGTCGAGTGACATGGGCGACAGCTGACGACTCAGCGCATCGGCGCCAGCGCTGCGTCACCGCGGTAGGCGGCGCTCTCGCCGAGCAGCTGTTCGATGCGCAGCAGCTGGTTGTACTTGGCGACGCGATCCGACCGTGCCGGCGCACCGGTCTTGATCTGGCCGCAGTTGGTGGCGACGGCGAGGTCGGCGATGGTCGAATCCTCGGTCTCGCCCGAGCGGTGGCTCATCACGGCGGTGTACGCGTGGCGGGTGGCGAGGCCGACGGTGTCGAGGGTCTCGGTCAGCGACCCGATCTGGTTGACCTTGACGAGGATCGAGTTGGCGACGTGCTGGTCGATACCCATCTGCAGGCGGGCCGAATTGGTCACGAACAGGTCGTCGCCGACGAGCTGGACGCGGTCGCCCACCGCTTCGGTCAGGGTGGCCCAGCCGTCCCAGTCGTTCTCGTCCATCGCATCCTCGATCGAGACGATCGGGTAGGTGTCGACGAGTCGCTTCCAGTAGTCGGCCATCTCCGACGGGGACAGGGTCTTTCCCTCGCCCTTGAGCTCGTAGTTCCCGTTCTCGAAGATCTCGCTGACCGCAGGATCGAGCGCGATCGAGATGTCGTCACCCGGCGTGAAGCCCGCCCGCTCGATCGCCTCGAGCAGCACCGTGATCGCTTCCTCGTTCGAATCCAGGTTCGGCGCGAAGCCGCCCTCGTCGCCGACGGCGGTGGACAGGCCCCGTTCGCCGATCACCTGCTTGAGCACGTGGTACGTCTCGGTCCCCATCCGCAGCGCCTCGCGGAAGCTCGGCGCGCCGACCGGCATGATCATGAACTCTTGGAAGTCGATCGAATTGTCGGCGTGGACACCACCGTTGATGACGTTCATCATCGGCACCGGGAGCACGTGTGCGTTCGGCCCTCCGACGTACTGATAGAGCGGCACGTCGACCTCGGTCGCGGCCGCCTTCGCGACGGCGAGGCTCGTCCCGAGGATGGCATTGGCGCCGAGCCGTGCCTTGTTCTCGGTGCCGTCGAGGTCGAGCATGATCCGATCGACCTGGCGCTGGTCGAGGGCGTCGAAGCCCTCGAGGGCGTCGGCGATCTCGTCGTTCACGAAGCCGACGGCGGACAGCACGCCCTTGCCGCCGAAGCGCTCGCCGCCGTCGCGCAGCTCGACGGCCTCGTGCTCGCCGGTCGAGGCACCCGACGGCACGGCCGCCCGGCCCAGTGCGCCGGAGTCCAGCAGGACGTCGACCTCGACGGTCGGATTTCCCCGGGAGTCGATGATCTCGCGGCCGATGATGTCGATGATCTGGCTCATACGCCCTCGAACGTACTGCCATCCGCGGCGAGTCGCAGACGACCCCACGGCGTGCGTCGTCGACCGCGCAGGATTGCAGCGTCAGATCGTGTCGTAGCGGCCGTCGGTCGCGTACTGATCGACCTCGGAAGCGAGTCCACGAGCCACGTTGACCTCGTCGGGCGCGTCGACGAGGACCTCGGCGATGTAGCTGTCGAGCGCATCCTCGAGCGTGACGTCGCCCTTGGCCGACTCGCTGAGGAACCAGCGGTGTTCGAGGAGCTGGTGGTAGATCTCCGCCGGCTCGAGCTTGTCGAACAACCGCTCGGGGATGCGCTCCATGAGCGGCTCGAACCGGTCGTCGAGCCAGCGCACGGCGACGACGTTCTCGGGCAGCGTCTTCACCGGTCGCCCGGTCTTGCGGGCTCGTGCAGTTCGCTGCTGGTGCAGTTCGGCACCGAACGACCGGATGTCGGTCAGCAAACGCCGAGCCTGGTTCTCCGTCGTTTCGAGTCCGGTCAGGTTCTGGAGCCGCTGGCTGTGGAACCCGTGTTCCACCACACGTGGCACGTAACGGATGCCGCCGTCGGTGCTGGTGATCTCCATCTCCTCGACGTCGAAGCCCAGTTCGTGCAGACGCTCGAGTCGTTGGTCGATCCGGAAGGTCTCGCCAACCGGGAACTCGGCGGGCATGAGGAGTTCCTCCCACAGCGCCCGGTACCGCTCTTCGATCTGGAACGCGATCTCCATCGGGTCGATGTCGGCCTTGAGTCGACCTCCCTCTTGAAGGTCGAGCAGCCCGCCGGCGACGTTCTCCGTGGCCACCTGGAGGTCGAGGGCTCGCTGGCCGTCGGACAGCGTCGGGAATCGCTCGCCGGTCTCCATGTCGATGACGTACGCCGACAGCGCTCCGGCGTCGCGTCGGAACAGGGTGTTGGAGAGCGAGCAGTCACCCCAGAAGAACCCGGCGAGATGGAGTCGCACGAGCAGGCCGACGAGCGCGTCGAGCACCCGCTCACCGAGATACGGGATCGTGAGGCCCCGACCGGAGAGCAGTGTGCGGTAGGGCAGGGAGTAGTCGAGGTGGCGAGTGACGAGCATGCCGTCGACCCGACCCTCGTCGTCGGTGCGGCCGGTCATCGCCCCGACGACCTCGGCGGTGGGGAGCCCGGCATCGTCGAGCTCGCGCAGGAGCCGATACTCGCGTTCGACCAGGTCGTCGGGGAGCTCCTTGATGACGTAGCTGGCACCATCGAGCTCGATCAGTCGGACGACGTGACGGTGGAGCCCGAGCACGCCGTGCATGTGGGGGAGGTCCCAGTCGTCGAGGCGTCGTTCGAACGGGAGGCCGGCGACGTCGGGATGGTCGGACGGGTTGGCGATCTGGAGCCGCACCACTCCATTGTGCTCGCTTCGGCAGGTCGGTTGCGCCACCCGCGATGGAGTACGGGGCGCACGACGGTCGTGCCGAGATCCTCACGACCCGATCAGGAATCACTCAAGGCGCGGCGGAGACGTGCCGATGTTGGCGACATGGAACCGTTGTCGCCGACCGGTCGGTTGGACCTGCCCGAGGAGTCGGACGCCGCACGTGGCCCGTCGCCGACGCTGCTCCTCGCCGATGACCACCCGGGTCAGGCGCAGATGTCGACGACGAGTCGCCCCGACCTTCCCGATCCCCGGGAGATGCCCGCACCCACCACGGCGACACCCCCTGCTGCGGTACCGCCGGCCAAGCGGGTCGCAATGATGCCGTGGCGTTTGCTGACCGTCGGCGGCCTGGTCGTGGCCGTTTCCTTCGTCGCCTGGCAGCTCGCTCGGGTGTTCGGTGGAACCGAACGGTCGTCGATGATCGCCTGGATCTCGTTGCTCGGTGCGATTGCCGGTGTCGCCGGCCTCCTGATCTGGACCTGGGCGGTCATCGAGAACGCCCGCCGACTCTTCGCTCCTGCGACGACGCAGACACCGCCCGACCCGCGGTCCGTCGTCCTCGCCTGGATCCCCGCGATGGTCGTCGCCGGCGGCGCCGCGATGGCCGTCGCCTACCTCCAACGTCGTCTCGTCCTGCCCGAGAACGACACCAGCTCCGCGCTGCCGCTCGCGCTCGCTGCGGTCGCGCTGATGGTGACGATGGTGTTGTCGCTCGGACCACTCGGGGCGATCTCGAGTGCGCTTCGTCGCCTCGGCGGATCGACGCTGCCCGTCGGCCGCCTGATCTGGGTGCCGATCGCCCTCGCCGTCGTCGGCGCCGCCTCGCTCGCCGCCATGCGGGCCGGCGGACTGTTCGGCGACGACTTCACCGGGATCGCTCCGGCGTGGGCGCTCGGTGTGGTCATGATCCTCCCCGTCGTCATCGTGCTCAGTGCACTCTGGCGCGGAGCGGTCGCGGCCGAGGACGCCGTCCAGATCGCATTCGATCGTCGCAACTCGGTCAGCCGGACCGGTCAGCGTTCGCGATGGAGCGTCGGTCGTCTGCTTCGCGCCGAGGCACGTCCACGCTTGCCGCGTGCCGACTCGAAACCCATCCGGCTCGTGCCGGGCGCGGACGCATTGCGGCTCGCGATGTTCATCGCACTCGCCGCGCTGTGCCTGATCGCGATCGTGGGCGCGCTGGTCATGGTGTTGTTCTGGCGCGAGAGTCGCGAAGGTGTGCTCATTCCGGCACAGGAAGACCGTGCCTGGGAAGTTCTCGGCAACCTCCAGGTGCTGCAGCGTTCGTTGGCCATCGGGCTGCTCGCCGTGACGACCGGTTGGGCGTTCGTGTCCGTGCTCAACGCCCGGCTCGCCACCGGCCGCCGCCGCAACCCGCTGCTCGCAGCGGCATCGTGGCCGTTGGCTGCGCTCGCCATCTGGCGGATCGCCGACCGCATCGTCGGCGAGCAGCCGCTCGTGGTCGTCATCGGCTTCATGGCCCAAGCGGCCGTGTTCGCCGTGCCGTTCCTGCTGCTCGAGCGTGCCGCACTCGCCGTCCATGCCCACCGGTCGCCGCTGCGGCTGTCGTACGCCCTCGGCGTCGTGCTGCTCGTGCTCAACCAGGGTCTGATGGGTCTCTCCACGCTGGACCGGGAGCCGGAGTTGAACAATTTCGGCCGGCTCGCCGGGTCGCTTGCCGTCGCCGCGCTGTTGCAGCTCGTCGCATCGTTGTCCGTGAGCGAGTCGAGTCGACTCGTCGCGGACGCTGCCGCCGACCTCGCCGCCGACCACAACGCGCTCGTCGCATCGCGTCCGACCGGCACCCGGATCGACGTCTCGGCGTCGGTGTCGGCGACGGATGTCGTCGTGTCGGGCACGCCGGTTGCGAGCCCCGCCGGCACCACCCTCGTCCACGCCGCCTCGAGCGACGGCGGTGCCGGGTCGGTCGGCGCGCCTGGGTCGTGACCGGACGCACTGCCAAACTGCGCCGCAGTCTGGCCGAACTTCGCGACCGGGCGGCTCCGACCGCCGACGGCCTCGCGACGAGTCTGACCCGACGACGCCGCGGGAGCCTCGAGAACGACGTGGTGGGCGACACAACCGAGTTGGTCGCCGCACTCGCGGACGACGCGCCCGATGACGAGCCGGTCCGCGACGAGACGGTCGACGACGCGCCGGTTGTCGACGAGCCGGTCGACGTCGAGAGGGTTGTCGACGGGACGGTTGATGACGGGACGGTTGTCGACGAAACGATCGTCGACGAGCCGGTCGACGTCGAGAGGGTTGTCGACGGGACGGTTGATGACGGGA
>JBCBDK010000108.1:0-193 GCA_038529675.1 Actinomycetota bacterium | reverse complement strand
CGGTTGTCGACGAAACGATCGCCGTCGAGCCGGTCGACGACGAGAGGGCCGACGACGTGGTCGTCGGTGAGGTGCCCGCCTCGGATGCGGAGGGCGGCCACCAGGCTCGTGACGACGCGCCCGAGGTCGGTGTCACGCCGGAGGACGAGGCGTCCGCTTCGTCTGCGTCGAGTGCGGCGCCAGTCGAGCCGTC
>JBCBDK010000107.1:0-9204 GCA_038529675.1 Actinomycetota bacterium | reverse complement strand
CGGCGACGAACTGGCGGACATGCTCGAGCTGCAACTCGTGCGTCCGCCGCTGCGTGCGGCGCCGCCCGTACCGACGTGGGACGACACCACCGATCGTGTCGAAGCGATCTACCGGTCGCTCGTCGCAGGGCGCGCCGGTGCACCGAGCGACGCGCCGGAGGAGCGATGAACACCGGCGTGAGCGACTCGCGCCGGAGCGACGACGCTGCGCTGCACGTGCTCATGGTCACCGACTTCTACTGGCCGCTGCTCGGTGGTGTCGAGCAGCACGTTCGCACGCTCGCCCACGAGCTGGTCAGGACGGGTCACCGGGTCACCGTCGTCACGTTGCGGTCCGACGACAGCCCCGAGCGCGAACGCGACCACGGTGCGGACGTCGTCCGGATCCGATCGGGCACCCAGCGCATCCCCGCCCTGTTCGACCAGTCACGTCCGTGGGCCCCGCCGGTCGCGGACCCCGTCGCTCGACGTGCGCTCCGCCGTGTGATCGACGAGGTCCGACCCGACGTGATCCACGGGCACGACTGGCTCGCCCGGTCGGTGCCACATGGCGATGTTCCCGTCGTCTCGAGCCAGCACTACTACACGCTCAGTTGCGCCCGAAAGGACCTGCTGCGCGACGGCGAGCCGTGCAGCGGTCCCTCGCTGCGCCGGTGCACACCGTGCGCGTCACGCCACTACGGCATCGTGAAGGGTCCCGTCGTCGCTGCCACCGCGGCGGTGGGTCGTCGACACGAACTGGCCGCCGTCGCGCACGTGATCGCCGTCAGCACGGCCACCGCGAGGGGCAACGGGTTGACGGTGACCGGCCTCGACGCTCCGGACGACACAGTGCCGTGTTCGGTGATTCCGAACTTCCTCCCTCCGACAGTCGGGGCTGACGACGCGCGGGGCGGTGCAACGGACGGCGCTGTCGACCGCGAGGTCGACGTCGAGCCACTCCTCGCCAAGCTGCCGGCCGAGCCGTTCGTCGCGTACGTGGGCGACTTTCGATCGGTGAAGGGGTTCGACCTCCTGCTCGAGGCCTACGAGCGAGCGGGCATCGGCCGGCAGCTGGTGGCGGTCGGCAAGCGTTGGCCGAGCTCGCCGACCGAGGTCCCCGACGGTGTCCACCTCCACGAGAACTGGCCGAACGTGGCGGTGCGTCGCATGTTCGAACGCGCGCACGTGACCGTCGTGCCATCGCTGTGGGCGGAGCCGTTCGGCATCGTCGCGATCGAGGCGATGGCGGCGGGCACGCCGGTGGTCGCCGCCGGCCACGGTGGGCTGGTCGACATCGTCGACCACGGCGCGACCGGTCTCCTCGTCGAACCGGGCGACGCCGACGCGTTCGCCGACGCACTGCGTCGGCTCGAACGCGAGCCCGAGCTCGTCGGTCGGCTCGGCGACGCTGCACGCTCAGCCGCCGAGCGATACCGGGCCGAGCGTGTGGTGCCCCGGATCGTCGAGGTCTATCGCCACGTGCTCGCTGCCGATCGTCGGCGCCCGGGGCGACGAACGCCATGACCGCCCCATCGACGTCCTCGATCGTGGTCACCAACCACGACTACGAACGCCACGTCGCCGCCGCCGTGCGCAGCGCGCTGGCCCAGCGGACCGATGACAGAGACGTCGAGGTGATCGTGGTCGACGACGGCTCGACCGACGGGTCGCTCGACGTGCTCCGCGAATTCGGCGACGAGATCACACTCGTCACCCAACCGAACGGCGGTCAGGGGTCGGCGTTCAACGCCGGGTTCGCCACATCGGTCGGTGACGTGATCGTCTTCCTCGACGCCGACGACACGCTCGAACCCGATCTCGTCGCGCGGCTGATCGACCGGTTCGCCGACCCCCGGGTCGGCCGGGTCCAGTTCCCGCTCCGGACGATCGACGCCGACGGACGCGACCTCGGCGGGACGATCCCGTGTGCCGGCGACGACCTCGCCGCAGGCGACCTACGCCGCGAGCTCGCACGGTTCCCCGACGACCTGCGATGGCAGCCCACGACCGGGAACGCCTTCCGACGATCGGTCCTCGAGTCGATCCTGCCGATGCCCACCGCGCCGTACCGCATCTGCGCCGACTACTACCTCTCGAACCTGTCGCCCCTGCACGGCGAGGTCGCCGTGCTCGACCGTCCCGGCGGCGCCTATCGCATCCACGGAGCGAACCGTCATCACGCCGAGGTCTGGACGCTCGACGCCGTCCGGTCGAACATCGTGCGAACACACATCACGCATCGACTCCTGATCGACGAAGCCACTGCCGCCGGCCTCGCCGGCCTGCCCACCGAGCCCGACGGTTTCGCCTCGGTCACCGCACTCGCCCACCGACTCGTGTCGCTCCGACTCGACCCGGCCGCTCATCCATTCCCGGACGACCACCGATGGCAGCTCGTCCGTCGTGGCGTCGCTGCTGCACGCGGACGCTTCGACACCTCGTGGGCGCGACGCGTCGCGATGGCCGGATGGTTCGCCGTCGCCGGCACCGCGCCGACTGGTCTCGTACCGCTCGCGGCCCGACCGATCATCCGCATCGAGCAGCCGCACCGATGGTGGAGACGCGGCAGGAATCGGTGAATACTCTCGACATGTCGGAGACGCCTCCTCCGACGGTGACCGTCAATCGACCACCGTCCGGCATCGAACTGCCCGACGTTGGCGCGCTGTGGCGCGATCGCGAGCTGTTCTACTTCCTCGCCTGGCGCGACGTTCGGGTCCGCTACAAGCAGACGGCGCTCGGTGCGGCGTGGGCGGTCCTGCAACCGGTGATCACGATGTTGATCTTCACGTTCGTGTTCGGCCGCGTCGCCGGCCTCGCGCCGGAGGGGGTCCCGTACTCGATCTTCGTCTACACCGCACTCGTGCCGTGGACGTTCTTCTCGACGGCCATCACGCAGGCTGCGCAGTCGCTGGTGCTCCAAGAGCGGATCCTCACCCGGGTCCACTTCCCGCGCATCCTGATCCCGATGGCGGCGATCGCAGCGGTCCTCGTCGATCTCGCCGTCACGCTGCCGGTGCTCGGCGTCCTGCTCGTCGTCCACGGCATCGCGCCGGGCTGGGCCATCGTCACGCTCCCGTTGTTCGTGCTGCTCGTCGTGCTCGCCGCGTCGGCCGTCGGCCTCTGGCTCGGTGCGATCAACGTCCGCTACCGCGACGTCCGCTATGTGACGCCGTTCCTCGTCCAGCTCTGGTTCTTCATCACGCCGATCGTCTACTCGGCCGACGTGGTCCCGTCGCGCTGGCGGATCCTGCTCGAACTCAACCCGCTCGTCGCGGTGGTCGATGGTTTCCGCTGGGCAGTGCTCGACGCCGACGCACCAGGCCGCTCGCTCATCGTCGCCGTCGTCGTGGTCGCCGTCGGGCTCACTGCGGCACTGTTCCACTTCCGACGACTCGAAGCGACCTTCGCCGACGAGGTCTGACCGTGACCCGCTCCGATCTGGACCTCACCGGCGACTGGGCGATCCGCCTCGATCGCGTCGGCAAGCGCTATGCGCTCGGCGAACGCGAGCAGTACCTCGCCCTGCGCGACGTGATCGCCTCCGCCGCCGGTCGTCTCCGACCGTCGCAGCTGCGCCGGCGGAACGGCCCGACCGAGTCCGGGCGTCCACACCGATGGGCGCTCGAGAACGTGAGCTTCGACGTCGCGCCCGGGGAGGTCGTCGGCCTGGTCGGTCGGAACGGTGCGGGCAAGAGCACCCTGCTCCGCCTCGTGAGTTCGATCACCCGACCGACGGCAGGGTCGGTCGCCGTGCGCGGTCGAGTCGGGACCCTGCTCGAGGTCGGCAGCGGCTTCCACCCCGAGCTCACCGGCACGGAGAACATCTTCCTGAACGGAGCGATCCTCGGCATGCGCCGGGAGGAGATCCGTCGGAACTTCGACGAGATCGTCGAGTTCTCCGGCGTGGCCGAGCATCTCGGCACCCCGGTGAAGCGGTACTCGACCGGGATGTACATGCGGCTCGCCTTCGCGGTCGCCGCCCACCTCGACACCGAGGTGCTGCTCGTCGACGAAGTGCTCGCGGTCGGCGATGCAGAGTTCCAACGGAAATGCATCGGCCGGATGCGCGAGCTCGCGGACAGTCAGGGCCGGACGGTCGTGTTCGTCAGCCACAACGACGCGGCGATCCGCCAGCTGTGCTCGCGTAGCGTCTGGCTGCGCGACGGATCCGTCGCAGGCGACGGGCCGACCGACGATGTGCTCCCGGCCTACCTCGAGGAGCAGTTCAGCCAATCCCGCCTCGGGGGATGGATCGACGTGTCCGACGCGGCGCGAACCGGGAGCGGTGAGGCCCGGTTCACCTCAGTCCGACTCGACGTGCCGGGCCGCTCCGACGCTCGGACGGTGCGGCCCGGAGAGCCGCTCCGTGTCACCGTGCGCGTCCATGCGGATCACGACGTCGCGTGCGGCAACGTCTCGTTCCATCTCGCCACGCTCGGCGGCATGAAGCTCGTCTCCGGCGGCACCGGCCCCGACGATCCCGAGTTCACGCTGCCGGCGGGCGAGACCGAGTTCGAGATCGAGGTCGAGGCATTGGCCCTCAACCCCGGGCGGTACACGGGCAGCTTCTGGTTGGCTCGACCGACCGGTGCCCGACGCAAGTTCGGCCTGTACGACCACGTCGAGGCGGTGATCGACGTGGTCGTCGCAACCCCGGGCGGCGACGACGCGGAGGACGCGCTCGTTGCGACGCGCTCCACACTCCGGCTGCCGTCCGCGGTGTCGACGCGGCTGCCGTCGGTACCGTCGAACGAGGACTGACCAGCGGCAGCCATGGAGCCCCGAGTCGACGTGCTCGTCGTCAACCACGACACGCGGGACCGGCTGCGCGACTGCCTGCACGCCATCCGGGGCCAGGACGACCTCCGCCAGATCCGGGTCGCCGACAACGGGTCGAGCGACGGCTCGCTCGACATGCTGCGCTCCGAGTTCCCCGACGTCGACACGATCTCGCTCCCACACAACCCCGGATTCGGTGCCGGCGTCAACGCGCTCGCCGAGCGGTCGGACGCTCCAGTCCTCGTCGTCCTCAACGCCGACGCTCGCCCCGAACCTGGCGCACTCACCACACTCGCCGACCACCTCGCCGACCACCCCGAGGCTGCGGTCGTCGGGCCACGTTTGAGCGACGAGGACGGCTCGCTCCAGCGTTCATGCTTCCCGGACGCCGACGTGCGCGAACTGCTCTGGCAGGAAAGCGGCCTCCATCGATGGCGCCGAGGCGGGCTCGCCGCCTTCGACCACGCGAGCGAGCGCGAGGTGCCGTGGGTGCTCGGTGCCGCCTTCGCAGTGCGGCGCTCGGCGTTCGAGGAGGTCGGTCGTTTCGACCCCGGCTTCTTCCTCTACTACGAGGAAGTCGATCTGTGTCGTCGACTCCGCCGCCCGGGGTGGACGGTTCGGTTCGCGCCCGACGCCACCGTGGTCCACGTCGGCGGTGCGAGCACCGGTCGGAGTTCGGCGTTCGCGCAGCGGGCGCACTACCGAAGCCTGCGCCGCTATCACGAACTGCACGGCACGGCGCGAGCCGGGTCGCTGCGAGCGGCGACGACGCTGATCATGCTCGCCCGCCTGGCACGCGACCTCGCCCTGGGCATGGGTCGGGGAGAACGGGCTCGAGCCGCGCGAGCCAACCGTCGTGTCTGGTCGACGGTGCTGCGCGACGCGTGGCGCAACGACTCATCCGCTTCGTCGGCAGCCGGCAGGACAGGTGACGAGCCGGCGCGCCGACTCGACTGGCTTGCGCTGCTTCCAGAGCCGATCGGCACGACGAGCACGCCCAGCCTCACGATCGTCGGGCGCGTCGGGGCTCACGATCGAAACGCGATCGCACGGCATCTCGGTGCGTCGACGAGTACCGACCGGCTGGATCCGCCGTCCGACGTGGTCGTCGCACTCGGTGACGAGATCCCGATCGGGCGTGTACTCGACGCGATCGCCGACGACGGCATCGGCTACGTCGCGCGGACGGGTCGGATGTGGCGCGGTGCCGTCCGACTCGAGCGAGCGGCTCGTCGCCAGGGCCTGCATGTGGTCGGGCGATACTGGGTGCTGCCCGACGCGGCGACGCCCCGACGCCACGTCCCGCTCGATCATCGTGGGGCGATCCGCTGGTATCTCGATCGGCTCCTGATCCCGGCGGGCGCGGTGCAGCGTGTGCTGCGGCGGCTGGTGCGAACCCTGCCGTGGCTCACACCGTTGGCCGCACGACACCACGCGATCGTCGTCGCCCGGCGGCCGGGGGCCCGACCGGCCTTCGCGGCGTTCGACGTGGGCGGCGGCGACCCCCGCCTCGGGAGTACGTCGGAACCAGCGGATCGAGCGATCGTGATGACGAGCGGGCACGACCTCGGCAGCCGCACGATCGTGATGCCGTTCGAGCCCGGCGCCGGCTCACCGTCGCGCGTCGTGAAGATCGCCGGATCCACCGCCCTCAACGAAGCGACGCGTCGCGAGCACGACGCGCTCGTGGCGGTCCGCAGCCTCATGCCCGTGGAGCTCGCCGCGTCGGTCCCTACTCCCTTGCTGCTCGACGTTTGGCGCGAGCGCGCCGTCGCCGTCGAGACGTGTGTCGACGGGCCGACCCTCGACGTCGCCATGCGACTCGGTGACGAACGGATCGCGATCTCGTGGCTCGAGCAGGTCGGCGAGTGGCTCGTCGCGTTCCATCGCCACACCGCGGAACGCGTGGTTCTCGACGAGGCGATGGTCGACCAGTGGTTCGCCGCTCCGTTCGCCAGGTATTGCGACACGGGCGACGACCCGCTGGTCGCGGCACTCCTGGACCGGGCCGCGTCGCATGCACTCGGCCTCGTAGGCACGGAGGTACCACTCGTGCGACGGCACGTCGATCTGGCGCCCTGGAACATCGTGACGTCGGACGGGGGGATCGGTGTGCTCGACTGGGAGTCGGCGGGCGGCAGACCGGCCGACGGTCGCGGCCTGCCGTTCTGCGACCTCGACTACTTCATCAAGTTCTGGCTGCACGTCGTGCTGCGCGCCGACGACGAGGCGCAGCAGGACGGACTCTTCGGACTGCTCGCGCCGGTGCCCAGCACCGGGCCGCGGATCGCCGCTGCGGTCGACCGCCAGCTCGACCGCTACGTCGACGTACTCGATCTCGATCGTCGACTGCTGCCATCGCTCAGCGTTCACGGCTGGGTCGAGCAATGCCTGTACGGCGCCGATCGCAGTTCGCTGCTCGACGTACCCGCACGCAGCCACGCCTCGAGTCGGCGCCTTCGGGCACTCGCCGCACACGCGGACGCTCTGTTCCCCTGACGCAGGGCGTCTCCGGCAGCGGCGAACACGTCTGCCGGAGCGACGTCGGCAACGTCCTCGGCCGCGATCAGTCGTCGGCGGCGTCGGCAGCCTTGGCCTGCAGTTCGTCGACGATCGAGGCGTCGGCGAGCGTGGTCGTGTCGCCGATGTTGCGACCCTCGGCCACGTCGCGTAGGAGCCGCCGCATGATCTTTCCCGAGCGCGTCTTGGGCAGATCGGGCGTGATGTACACCGTCTTCGGTTTCGCGATCGCTCCGATCTCGCCGGCCACGTGGTTGCGGAGGTCCTGCTCGTCGACGTCCTCTCCCCCGCGCAGGATGACGTAGGCGATCACCGCCTGGCCGGTCGTTGCATCGGTCGCGCCGACGACCGCTGCTTCGGCCACCGCCGGGTGCGACACCAGCGCCGACTCGACCTCGGTGGTGGAGATCCGGTGACCGGACACGTTCATCACGTCGTCGACCCGCCCGAGCAACCAGAGGTAGCCGTCGTCGTCGAGCTTGGCGCCGTCGCCTGCGAAGTAGCGGTCGCCGAATCGGGACCAATACGTGTCCTGGTATCGCTCGGGGTCGCCCCAGATGCCGCGCAGCATCCCCGGCCACGGACGCGTCAGCGTCAGATAACCCCCGCCATGCTCGACGGCGGCACCAGAATCGTCGACCACCTCGGCCGACACGCCCGGGAGCGGGAAGGTCGCCGAGCCCGGCTTCGTCGTGGTGGCTCCGGGCAGCGGGCTGATCATGATGCCGCCGGTCTCGGTCTGCCACCAGGTGTCGACGATGGGGCAGCGACCGCCCCCGATGTGTTCGTGGTACCACATCCAGGCCTCGGGGTTGATCGGTTCGCCGACCGTGCCGAGGATCCGCAGCGACGAGAGGTCGTGCTTGGCCGGCTCGTCGGCGCCCCACTTCATGAACGTACGGATCGCCGTTGGCGCGGTGTAGAAGATCGTGACGCCGTACTTCGCGACGATCTCCCAGAACCGGTCGTTGCCGGGGTGGTTCGGCACGCCCTCGTACATCACCTGGGTGCACCCGTTCGACATCGGCCCGTACACGATGTAGCTGTGACCGGTGATCCAGCCGACGTCGGCGGTGCACCAGTACACGTCCCGCTCCGGATCGAGGTCGAAGACGTACTTGTGCGTGAACGTGGTGTGGGTGAGGTAGCCCCCGGTCGTGTGCATGATGCCCTTGGGCTTGCCGGTGGTGCCCGAGGTGTAGAGCAGGAAGAGCAGGTCCTCGGCGTCCATCGACTCGGGCGGGCACTCGGCGGGCGCACCGTCCATCAGGTCGTGGTACCAGTGGTCGCGCCCGTCGACCATGTCGACGTCGTTGCCGCCGCGCTTGACGACCACGACGTGCTCGATCGATTCGGTGTCGGCCACCGCTTCGTCGGCGGCTGGCTTGAGCGGGAAGACACTCCCCCGCCGGTAGCCGCCGTCGGCGGTGATCAGGACCTTCGCCTCGGCGTCGTTGATGCGGTCGGCGAGCGACTGGCTGGAGAAGCCGCCGAACACGACCGAGTGGGGGGCGCCGATACGCGCACACGCGAGCATCGCGACGGCCGCCTCCGGGATCATCGGCAGATAGATGTTGACCCGGTCGCCCTTCTCGACGCCGAGGCCCTTCAACGCGTTCGCGAACTGGCTGACCTCGTCGAGGAGTTCGGCGTAGGTGATCGTGCGGGTGTCGCCCGGCTCGCCCTCCCAGTGGATCGCGACCTTGTCGCCCTTGCCGGCGGCGACGTGGCGGTCGAGGCAGTTGGCGGTGACGTTGAGCTTGCCGCCGACGAACCACTTCGCGTACGGCAGTTGCCAGTCCAGCACCTGGTCCCACTCCTGATCCCAGGTGATGAGTTCGGCCGCCTGGCGGGCCCAGAACGCCTCGTCGTCCTCGCTCGCCTCGTCGTACAGGTGCGTGTCGACGACGAGGGACTCGG
>JBCBDK010000106.1:7209-9217 GCA_038529675.1 Actinomycetota bacterium | reverse complement strand
CTCAACTTCGACGGCGGCAAGGTCGAGAGCAATGGCTTCGACGTGACCCTGTCCGACGCGGGCGGGCTGGCGATCTACAACGCACGTGGCACCGTCGACGTCGTCGTCGACGTGCTCGGCGCCTTCGTTCCTGCTGAGGCCGGAGCACCCGGCAAGGACGGCAAGGACGGGGCGCCCGGCGAGCAAGGTCCCCAGGGTCCTGCCGGCGAGAAGGGCGACAAGGGCGATCCCGGTGAGGGCGCAGGTGCAGCGTTCGAGACGGTGACCCTCGAGGTACCGCACGACGGCCTCGCGGGCTACTACGTCGACTTCGACTTCCGTGGCGAACTCCTTGTCATCCCCGAAGGCCCGGGCGAAGGTCCGGGCGAGGAGCCGATGGACGTCCCCGGCCTCATCAGTTGCTCCGACGAGTCGTTGATGCCGGTGTTCGGCCACATCGTCTCGGCGTCCGAGGACATCAGCGTCGACGGCGCCGACGTGCGGACCGGCTTCCAGGACGAGATGATGCCGGTCTTCTTCGGCCCCTCGAGCCCGATCGTGATTGGCCTCGACGAGGCGCTGGTCTACTTCGAGGGCTACTTCGACGGCGATGTGGAGCTGGCTCCCGAGTCGATCGACATCGGTGTGCAGCTCATGTGCATGCCGGTCGACGGCCTCGCCGACGCCCAGGAGCCGCTCGTGATGTTCGGCGACTTCGACTTCTGATCGACGTCTGGCTCACCGCCACACACTCGACGATCGAGCGGCCCGCACCCGGTCAACACCCGGGGCGGGCCGCTCGTCGCGTCCGTGAGTTGGATTCCGTCCCCGAGCAAGAATCCAACCGCCGACACGGCGTGCAAAGTGTTGGATTTCGTCCCCGAGCAAGAATCCAACTCGGGTGCGCTGGTCAGCGGGTGGCAATCCATTCGGCCACGAGGAACGAACCGAGGCCAGCGGCATCGAGCAGCGCTTCGGCCTCGCTGATCCGGCTGCGCATCGTCAGGGCCTCCAGCCCCGGACGGGCAGCCTGCTCACTCCACACACGGCGACCGTCCTCGACCAGCTCATCGATCCCGTGAAGCTGGAGGAACTGGGCTTGTGACCGTAGCGAGTCCGGCTCGGGAAGCTGATCGAACGGGACGTCGGTCGTAATGTCCTGCGATCCGGGAGACCGCAGGTAGTGCTCGCCTCGCTCGTTGCCCCGGTACGTGCGCAGCCAGTCTCGCCAGGGCCGCATGGCGAGTTCGGCCGTCCGGGCGACGCCGTAGTCGAACACGATCAGTCGCCCTCGCGCCAGCCGTTCGAGCACGTCCTCCACCCAACGCGAAGCCCGATCGACGAGTGGAGCGCGCGCACCGATCGAGGCGCTCGACGGCAGCACGGTGGGTACCGGGTCGAACGGAGCGCTGAGACGCTCGGTCGGCGCCGTGGGGTCACTGAGATCGACGAACGCCTCCCGCCAGCCGTCGTCGTGCACGGCGAGCCGGAACGGCAGGTTGTCGAGCAGCTCGTTGGCGAGGACGACACCGGTGAGCGGCCCGTCGGGGAGCACATCGATCGACGTGATCGAGTCGGGGTGACGTTCGCGCTGTGCAGCCGAGACCTCGACTGCGACGTAGCGGTGCTCGCCGTCGGCCAAGCATCGGGGCCGCGCGGCGAGCACGCTGCGCGCCAGGGTTCCGGGGCCTGCGCCGACGTCGACGACACCGAAGTCGTCGGGTTCGCCGAGGCGGCGCCACTCGGCGTCGACGACCCGAGCGATCACGGCACCGAACAAGGGCCCGATCTCGGGCGAGGTCAGGAAGTCGCCCCGGCGACCGGCGAACCCGCCGTCGGGGCGCGTGTAGAAGCCGCCCGATCCGTACAGCGCGTCGTGCATGAACGACTCGAACGGAACCACACTCACCGCGTCAGTCTGCCGGGGTGAGCCGACCCGAAGCGTGAGCCAGCGCTCACAGGTGTACGGCCGCGCGAACGATCTGCGCACATTCCGACCCGGAATCCGGGACCAGCCGAACGCAGATCG
>JBCBDK010000106.1:0-7109 GCA_038529675.1 Actinomycetota bacterium | reverse complement strand
AATCCCACACCGTCACGAACCCCGGCGCCGACGGGAACACCGCCGTCACATTCGCAACCACACCCGCCGTCCCCACCGGCACACCACCACGACCCGTCACCTGCACCCGCACCGTCTCCAACGCACGAACACGACGCTGCAACCGACCCTGACCATCAAACGTCGCCTCACCCACACGCGACTCGAAGAACCGACGCGGCGCCAACGACACCACATCCGGATCGGGATCCGGGTCGGGGTCCGGGTCCGGGTCGGGATCGGGATCGCAGCCGTCGTCGGGCTCGCCGGTGGGGTCACCGCCACCGCCCGAGCCGCCCACCGGCCCGGTGAACGACACGGGCACGACGAACGGCTCCGATCCGGTGCTGATCGACTCGGCGATCGCGAGGACATGAGCGTCGCCGAGGGCGGTCACACCGGTCAGTCGCGCCTCACCGTCGACCTCGGGCAAGTCGGTGACCTCGGTCGAACCGGCGACCGTTCGGTCCGACACGTAGAGCGCCGAGCCAGTGAGCGTGTCGTATTCGACGAGGAACCCGTCGTCGCCGATCGGATCGATCGTCGTGGCCGCCTCGTCATCACCGGCGACGATCTCGTCGAGCACGGTGATGCCGTCGACGGTCACGACTGCCGGCGGCTCGGCGTCGCCGAACGCCACGGCGACGAGTCCGCCGTCGAACGTCGTCGGGCGACTTGAGCGGATCTCGAAGTCGATGATCCGATCCTGCGGGTCAGCGTCGGCGCCGATGAAGTCGTCGAACGTGGCACCGTCGTCGAGCGACACTGCCACGCGGCCGGTCTCGAACCCGTCGCTGATCGAGGCGAAGATCGCGCCGTCGATCGCCGCCGTGCCTTCGATGATCTCGCCGACCTGCAGACCGAGGTCCGCGTCGGCGACGGCCGACGTGGTCGGACCGGTGAACCGCGTCGTGTAGAGCGTGTTGCCGAGCACGAACGAGCCGATCAGCGGGTCGACCTGCGGACCGACGAGCGGCTGCGTCGTCTGCGGGCCGGGGGTCAGCAGGAGCCGTTCGCCGGTCGAACTTCCGTCGGTGAAGTACACCTGGCCGAGCAGATTTCGGCGAATCACGCCGGGCCCGAACGGCTGACCGACCTGGAATCGGGCGAAGTCCGAGGTCAACTCGAAGGTGCCCGTGGTCGTCCCGTTGCCGGTGGTGCCGTCGGTGCGCCACGTCCGCCGGGCGTCCTCGTCCCCGTCGGACAACGAGAAGTAGACGAGGCCGTTCGACGACACCGTGTCGATCGTCGTCGTCTCCACACCGTTGTCCGCCGGCGGTGGCTCGAGGATGCGGCGCGTCCCGGCCTCGGTGCCGTCGGAGAACCAGATCTCCTCGTCGCCGGCGACCGTGGCGAAGAACACGATGCCGTCGCCCACCCGGTTCGCCCAGCGGACGTTGTCGAACGGTCCGGCGTTCACGACGGTCAGCGTGTCGGTCGTCGGGTCGTAGCCGTGGACGCGTCGACCGGTCGCAGTGTCGGCGAGCAGAACGGCCACGCCGTCGACGTCGAACACCTCGGGGAACGAACTGGCCGTCCCGCCGTCGATCGCCTCCGTCAGGGTCGTGCTCGCGTTGGTCCCTTCCGAGATCCAGGGCTGGTCGCCCGGTCCGCGGAACATCCACTCGCTCGCGCCCGTGGCGGCCTCGAACTCGAACTGGTCGATGTCGCGCACCTTGGTGGTACCTGCGACCGTGCCGTCGGTTCGGAACAGCTCGCCCTCGGCGAAGTAAAGGCCTCGACTCACGCCGTCGCCGACGATGCGCGAGGGGTTCCCGCCCGGCAGCACGGCCGCCGACGAGGCGTCGGCGCCGCCGGCACGGTCGTCGGCCTCGAAGATCACGCGTCCGCCGCCGACGGACTCGAGGGTGCTGGTCCGCAGCCCGCCGGTGACGACCGGCGTCGGGTTGGCGGTGGCCGACGTGAAGACGTTGAGCTGGCTGGTCGTACCGAAGCCGCCGGAGACGAACACGTCGCCGCCCGACTCGACGATCGCACCGCTGCCCTGAATGGTGAACATGTCGACGTCCGCCGTCGCCGGGTTCGTGCCGACGACTCGGATGACCTGCGCCGAGCTCCCGACGTAGACAGCGCCGCCGCCCGAGCCGATCCGGGTGATCGTCGTGCCGCTCGCGCCGGGCGTGAGGTCGAACAACGACACCGATCCGTCCGTGCCGTACCGATACAGCTCGCGTCCCGACGGCCCGGTGGCGCGGAACCAGATGTCGTCACCGGCGGGTGTCGACACGGCGTGGAGCGCACCGATGCTCGTGAGCCCCGACGTACCGGCGACCGGCGTGGCCGAGGTACCGTCGCTCTGGTATAGCAAACGCACCGACGACCCCGAGTCGCCGGCGACGAAAACGACCGTGTCGTCATCGCCGACCGAGCGGGCGGTCACCTCGGTAATCACACTCGAACCGGCGCCCGGGTTCAGGTCGGCGACGCGGGAGGTGCCGGCAGTGGTCCCATCGGTCGCCCAGAGTTCCTCGCCCGACGAGCCGTCGTCGGCGACGAAGAACGACAGATCGCCCGACGTCGTGATGCGCTGCGGCGACGAGCTGGATCGGCCCGGAGCGATGTCGGCGATCCGACCGTTGGTGCCGTCGCGCCGATCGTGACGCCACAGCTCGGTTCCCGTCGCAACGTCGGTCGCGCCGAAGAGGATGCACGGACCGAAGGAGGTGAACCCGATCGGGTCGCTGCCACCAGCCGTGGTGTTCAGATCGCCCACCAGCTCCGGTGTGCCGACGAACGACGACGCGTTCGCCGCGACCGGCACGGCCGCTGCCACCATCGTCGCCACCAACAACTTCGCTCCGCCGAGCTTCCACCGCATCCCTGCATTCAACCCGACGAGCTCGCCGTTCAGCGATCTGCGTTCGTCCCTACCCGGATTCCGGGCCCAAACGAACGCAGGTCGACAGCGGCGAGCGACCCGCGCCACAGCGCTCAGCCACCTGCGTTCATCGCAACCCGGACTCCGGGACGAACTGAACGCAGATCGGCGGGGCGGGCGCAGCGACGCGCAGCCGTCAGCCGCCGAGGGCGCCGGTGAGGTCGCTCAGCTCGCCGAAGCGGGCGACCAGGCCGGGGAGCACCCCGACGACGATCGTGCCGACGACCGTGATGCCGAGCGCGGCGACGATCGGCTGCGGGGTGCCGATCGGCGCAGTGTCGCCGTCGGGAGCGTCGTCGACCCACACGGTGCGCAACACCCGGAAGTAGTACGCCGCCGAGATGACCGTGTTCAACGCAGCGATGCCGGCGAGCACGTAGGCCGAGGTGGTCTCGGCGTCGATCACCGCGCGGAACGCGTTGAATTTCGCGAACCAGCCGCCGAGCGGCGGGATGCCGGCGAGCGACGCCATGAAGACCGTGAGCGCCACCGCCATGCCGGGCGCGTACCCGAACAGCCCACCGAAGGAGCTGATCTCACCCGAGTTGGTCTTGCGGGAGACCGCGATGACGACGGCGAACGCACCGAGGTTCATGAAGGCGTACACCAGCAGGTACACGACGACGGCGTTGAGCGCCGAGCCGGATGCGTCGGGATCGGCGGCGTATGCGAGCGGCATCAGGATGAAGCCGCCCTGGCTCACCGAGGAGTAGGCGAGCATTCGGACGATGTTGGTCTGGCGAAGCGCGATGACGTTGCCGATCGTCATCGTGAGCGCGGCCATCGCCCAGATCATCGGACCGAACACATCGCCCGCCGGTGGGAACGCCAGGTAGAGGATCGTGACGAGCGCGACGAAGCCGGCGGCCTTCGACGCCACCGACAGGAATGCGGTGACCGGGGTGGGCGCACCCTCGTACGTGTCTGGCGCCCAGGTGTGGAACGGCACCGCGGACACCTTGAACGCGAAGCCGGCCACCACGAACACGACACCGACGACCTGCATCCCGATCAGGTCGTCGCCGAGGGCGGCACCGATCTCGGTGAGCTTCGTCGTGCCGGTCGTGCCGAAGATGTACGACATGCCGAACAGCATGATCGCTGAGGCGAACACGCCGAGGAGGTAGTACTTCACGCCCGCCTCGTTCGACACCGCGGACCGCTTGCGCCACGCAGCCATCATGTAGGCCGGAATCGACAGCAGCTCGAGGGCGACGAAGATCGAGATCAGGTCGCGGGCCGACGACATCATCACCATGCCGCTGATCGAGCAGAGCAGCAGGACGTAGAACTCGCCCTGGTAGTAGCCGCCCTCTTCGAGCTCGTTCTGGCTCATCAGGATCACGACGTAGCCGACCAGCAGGAAAAACGCCTTGAGCACGAGCGCGTAGTCGTCGACCACGTATCGGCCGCCGAACAGCTCGCGCGCGGGCCCGTCGTCGACGGCGAGCGTGACGATCGGGATGAACGCTGCCAGCAGGACGAATCCCGACAGCGTCGCCATCGCCCACTTCTTCGACTCGCCGATGTTGAGATCGAGGAAGAGCACGATGTTGATCCCGATGATCAGGATCAACTCGGGCGCAAGCGCGTGCCAGTCGATGTCGGGCGCAACCCAGTCGGCCTGCGCCAGGACGGACGAGACGAGTCCGATCACCGTGCGATGCCCTCACTCACGATCTGGACGAGCTCGGTGACGGCCGGGTCCATGACCTTGAACATGAGCTGCGGGTACACACCGAACACCACGATCGCCAGCAGGAACGGCGTCCACGCGATCCACTCCGTGGGCTGCACGTCGTGGATGATCTCGTGCTCGTCGTCGTGTGCGGCAGCACTGAGCGAGTGAGCGACCTGACCGCCACCCATCTCGGCGTCGCTGTGGCCCTTGAACTCGTCGGTCGGCTCACCGAAGGCCGTGCGCTGGTAGAGCCAGAGCAGGTAGGCCGCAGCCAACACGGTGCCGACGGCGGCGATCACCATCAGCACGCGGAACAGTTCCTCGCTGAGCGCCGGGTGCGGGTTGTACGCCGACAGGATCGCCGGGAACTCGCCCCAGAAGCCGGCAAGGCCGGGCAGGCCGAGCGACGCCATCGCTGCGAAACCGAGGATCCAACCGAGCCGCGGTGCCTGGATGAGGAGCCCGGAGAGCCGCTTGATCTCGAGCGTGTGGTAGCGGTGCTTCACCGAGCCGGCGATGAAGAAGAGCATGCCGGTGATCAGGCCGTGGGCGACCATGCCGAACAGCGCGGCGTTGATGCCGAACTCGGTGAGGGTCGAGATGCCGAGCATCACGAAGCCCATGTGCGCGACCGAGGAGAAGGCGATCAGGCGCTTCATGTCGGTCTGGGCGAGGCAGCCCAGTGCACCGTAGATGATGCCGATCACCGCGAGGATGCCGATCACCGGCGCCCACGCCTCTGCACCCTTCGGCAGCATCGGGATCGCGATACGGACGAAGCCGTACGTTCCGAGCTTCAGCAAGATGGCGGCCAGGATGACCGAGCCCTGGGTGGGTGCCTGCGTGTGCGCGTCGGGCAGCCAGGTGTGGAACGGGAACATCGGCACCTTCACTGCGAAGCCGAGGAACATGCCGGCGAAGATCCACACCTGCACGTCGCGGTCGATCGCCGCACCCATCTCGACGAGGTGAGCGAAGCTGAAGCTCTCGGCACCGGTCTGGAAGAACAGGGCGAGGAAGGCGACGAGCATGAACGCCGACCCGAACATCGTGTAGAGGAAGAACTTCAGCGAGGCGTACTTGCGCTGCTCGCCACCCCACACACCGATCATGAAGTACATCGGCAGGAGCACGACCTCGAAGAAGACGAAGAAGAGGATGAGGTCCTGGGCGATGAACGAGCCCGCCATACCGGTCTGCAGGATCAGCATGAGCGCGTAGAACGCCTTGGGGTTCCCGGCGTCGGGCATGTTGTCCCACGAGTAGATCATCACGAGGAACGTGACGACCATCGACAGGAAGTACAGCGGGAGGCTGATGCCGTCGAGGCCGATCGTGTACCCCGACGAGATGACCTCGATCCACTCCGCGTCGACGAAGAACTGGAGCTTCGCGGCCTGGCCGTAGTCGAAGGCGAACAGCGTGACGATGCCGACGACCAGTGTGGCGCCGGCGGTGACGATGCCGACCGCCTTCGGGGTGTTCTCGTCGTCGTTCGACGTGAAGAACATGATGACCAGGGCCCCGACCAGCGGCAGGAAGGTGCCGACGGTCAGGAGCCAGTTCTGATCGCTGATGGTGTCCATGAGTGTGTGCTCTGTCTCTGGTGTCGTGTGACGTTGAACGGTGTCGGATCAGCCGACGTTGACGATGACGAGGACGATGGCGCCGACGGCGGCGGCACCGAAGATCAGGGCGCCGTACAGGTTGACCTTGCCGGACTGCACGCCCGACAGGCCCTCACCGGTGCCGGTGGCGACGGTGCCCGAGCCGTTGACGGCCCCATCGACGAGGCCCTGGTCGACGTTCTTGTAGACCCACTGACCGGTCCGCTTGCCGCCCTCGCCGATGCCGTTGACGGCGCCGTCGAGGAGGTGTTGGTTGGCCCAGTAGGCGCCCTTCGAGATGGGGTAGGCCACCGCTCGAACGATCACGTTCTCGTAGAGGTGGTCGAGGTAGTACTTGTTCGCCAGGAACTTGTAGCCGCCGCGGGCGAGGCCGTTGCGCTCGGTGAGGCCCACCAGCCGCTCGTCGCGGCGGCCGTAGTAAGCCACGCAGAAGGCGATCGCGATCGCATAGCCGAGGGCGACGACCCCGAGCGACAACAGGATCTTGCCGGTCGTCGGCACGGCATGGCTGACCGCAGGGAAGAAGCACAGCGTGCCCTCGAGCGGGTCGTCGAACCCGCACCCGGTCCTCTTGCCGCCCTCGCCCTCGTCGGCAGCGACCGCGTCGGCACCCGATACCTCGACGAAGCCGGCCTCGTACAGCACGAGCGACTCGCCCGGGCCGGACGGGACGACATCGGACAGCGGCACCGGGGTGGCACGAGGCTCGACGTAGGTCTTGACGTATTCGATGTCCTCGCCGAACTCGGGTCCGAGTGAGCCACCGACCGCGAGCGGCGTGGCGTTGACGAAGCCGGCGGTGACGGCGAAGAAGGCGAGGATCGCGATCGGGACGAGGATCAGCTTCGGCGACTCGTGCGGCCCGTGATGATGGTCGTGGTCG
>JBCBDK010000105.1:0-9238 GCA_038529675.1 Actinomycetota bacterium | reverse complement strand
CGACACCCGTGCCGATCGCGCCGACATCGCTCGGCACGGGTGTCGGCCAACCGCTGCTCGAGGGTGCCGCCGTCGATGACCTCCATCACCACATACGGCTGGCCCTGCCACTCGCCGATGTCGAACACGTTGACGACGCGATCGGATGTCAGCCGCCGCAACGTGCGGGCCTCCTGCACGAACCGTTCCCTCGTCTCGGGCACCGTCGAGTGATGGTCGGCGAGCACTTTCAGCGCGACGGGCGCGTCGAGCGCGGGGTCATCGGCCAGGTAGACGGCCGCGAACGACCCCGTTCCCAGGACGCGAATGACTTCGTAGCGGTCGATCACGTCGGGCAGACGAGGACCGGGCGAGTCCGGTGGCGTGACGATCGCTCGAACCTAGCCGGGGTGGATGTGCGGGGGTCACCGAACGCGCCGAATCCTCGAGGACCGTCACGGGCGCTCCTGGTCACTCGTCGGCGGCCGCGTGTTCGGGCCGCCCGCCGGGGTCCGATCCGCGTCAGTCGGGGACTTCGGCGGCGATCGCGTCGTGTACCGCGACGTTCGGCTCACCGTCGAGCCCAAGATCGCTCAGCAATCCGGTGAGCTCGGCGAGATCGTCACCGTCGACCGACAGCGTGTGCAGCACCTCGCCGGTCTCGACGATCTCGATCTCGGTCGATTCGGCACGCATCTCGCCAACGGTGTAGCGACGACGACGCTTGACCACGAACACGGCGTCGACGTCATCGGCGTCGTCGAGTGCTCGGACCGCTTTCCGGAGGTCGTACGGCTTGCCCCGCTGGGGGCGATCGAGGCGCAGACGCTCGAAGATCTCGTCGAACGGGGACGGTGCCGACTCCACCGACCGATGACGACGCGCCACCCAGTGCTGGAATCCGTCGTCGTCCTCGACGAGCCGTTTCACCTTGAGGGTGTTGTTCCGCACCTTCGCGTTCCAGCGCGAGTCACCGACGAGCAGGTAGCAGTCGCGTACCGTCTCGGCACTGACCGACGAGGCGCGGCGCTCGAGGCCCTTCCGGGCGGATCGATGCTTGCCCCACACCCGGTACTCGTAGCGAGCGCGTCGATCGTCGATCGTTGCTTGTCGCTTCTTCGCCATGAATCTCGTGCCCTGCTCCGGGCCATCGAGCCTAGGTCGGGCGCGCTCGCTGGGCACGGCAATACGCATCAACCGACGATGCCGGGTCGGCCCGAGCGGTTCAGGCGATCGACACCCGCACGTCATCCACCGTGTACCAGTGGGAGGTGACGCCATCCTCGTCGGTCGTCCGAACACGCAGCTTGAAGTGGTATCGGTTCAGGTTGTACGGGACGTCGTTGTCGCCGAGGCTCATCTCGCCGAAGACGATGAAGCTCAGCTCCGGCTGACCGGGCGACACCGGCCCGGCGACGATCGGGTGGTTCCCATCGAAGCCAGCGTCGATGTCGCGGAGCTCGAACTCGAAGCGGACGGGTCGGCCCAGCGGGTGGAAGGCGCTCGCAATGAAGCGGACGTCATCGAAATTGGCGGCGGTCACGCGCAGGCTCCGCCGCGGCTGATCCGGCGCCACCGTCGTCAGGGCCGAGGCATACGGATGCCCTGCGCCGAACGTTCGGGGGTCAACCGGCGGACCCGTCAAGGCGGCCCGGCCGCGAACTCCGCGCCCAGCACGAGGAGGCATCGGCATGACAGGCATCGGTGCACTCCGACGGACGGGCGATCCGAGTGTCCTGGTGCCGCGGCTGGCTCGTGCCCTCGCCGCGACGGAGACGGTGGCGGCCGCCGGCATCGCGCCCCGACCCGATCCGCGTCGATCCGGAACCGCGATGCGATCGAGTCGGGAGATCGCCTCGACCGGCACCGACACGTCGCGCGAGCCAGCTGGGGTTCCAGCGCTCATCACCACGAGGTCGGGTGCGACGTCCAGCACGCTGCCGGATCCGGCGTCATCGGCGGACGCCACGACCTTGCGCGGCAACGGCAACTCCCCATACGGCGCCGCGGTCACGGTACCGATTGCGAAGTGGGTGCCATCCGGGGCCGCCGGCAGCTCGACCGGTGCACTGCGCATGTCGGTCCCACGCAGTTCGGTGAAGGCATGCCACCGATACGCGCCCGCAGCACCGATCCAGCCCGGGTGCACGCGACGAACCTCACCATCATCGGTGGCCGGGCGCCGGTAGTAGGTCGGGGCTCCGCCACCAGTGCGCTCGAGTGCGAACACGACGTCGGTCTTCTGACCGGCGTTGGCGCCGGAGCTGCGATGCCGAGCCGAGAGCTCGAGATCGAATCGAATCCCGCCATTGGCGGTCACGGTCGGCCTCACCCTGCAACCGACACCCGGCCGCTGGTCGAGTTCGGTCGGTGGATCCAGCGGTGGATCGAGCTCGTCGGCGAAATCGAGCTTGAACTCCTGCGACAGCGAGGCAGCGACGCCGGGAGACAGCGGGGCATCCGGCCCGGGAACCACGCGAACGCGCGCCATCGTGCCGAGCCCGACGACGATTTCGCTGCGCTCCTCGAACGCGCCGGGAGCGATTTGGACGAGCACTCGCGCATCGGGAATCACCGACGCGACACAGCGCAGTCGAATCTTGGTCGTGTCGGCGGTGCTGCCCTCGAACACTCGGGCGGCGGGAAGCCGGATCGTGGCGCTGCTCCCGACCGGAACCGGCCGGGTGTGCACCTCGGGCGCCCCCCGCCACGGCGACACGTACCGGACCTCAAGCGCGAGCGGCGGTCGAGCGTCCGCGTCGAACGCGCCAGCCCGGTCCAGCAGTCCGTCGCAGACGGCTTCTTCGCAGACCGGACAGAACGGCACATCCGCCGTACTCGCACGCATCTTGCAACCGTGCGCGGGCCGGTAGACGCCAGCCATGAACTCGTAGGCCCCGCGTACGTGCGCGTCTCCGAGTCGCACCTGATACTCGGGATCGTTGGGGGCCGCCTTCGGTCCGGTGTTCGCCCACGGCTCCCACTTGTGCGGCAGGAAGTCCGCCGTCAGCGGTTCCCGGGAGACGTTGATGGCGAGAGGCTCCGGCCCGGTGTAGAACGCACCACTCCCTTCGTACTCGTCCGCGAGTTCGCCGACCACGTGGCCCAACTCGTGCACGAGCACATCGCCGGCGTCGCGGGCTGCGCTGGCGCCGGCCTCGACGGGGAGCACGACGACGTCACCGAGGGCGATGGCCCTGGTGGACTTGGCCGCGTGCTGCACGACAACGATGATCGGTCGCAGCGTCGGCACCTTGCCGCGAGCACCGACGATCGTCTCCTCGAGGATGATGCCGGCTTCGGCAAGACGCGCGAGATTGCCCAGGCTGCCCACTTGCTTGGAGGAACCCGCCGGCTTCGTCGTCGCACTCATCCGCTCAGCGGCGCCAGCACCGACGAGCGGGAGGCGCCACATTCGGATCGCTCCGGCGACAGCGCGGAATCGCGCGTTGTCGATCCGCGACGGGTCGGTCAGCGCGGCGGCGATGCGATCGCTCTGATCGAGAAACTCGGCCGCATCCGCGTACCCGTCGGCAACGAGCACGATGTCGATCCAGTCGCAGTCGGAGCAGTGTTCCGGTCGGACATCGGCCCAACCGCCGTTCTCCCGGATCTGGGGAACGGGGACCGGGTCGAAGTCCACCGATCGGTCGTAGCGGAGTGTGCTCAGGGTCCTTGCCCAGTCGTCGATCGAACCGCTTGCCCTGGTGCGCACGACCGCTTGGGCGGCCTCCTCCAGGAGTTCTTTGGCGACGATGACGGAAACGCCACCGACCATTGCGCCGACGACCTCGAGTCCGGTGGGGATGTCGACGCCGATGTTGATCGTGGGGTCGACCTTGGAGCCGGTTGCGCTGACCGGAATCGCCAGTGCGAAGTCGGCGGTCACACCGATCCCGAACGCGACGCCGAACTCCAAGTGATGCAGCCCGCGTGCTGGGGCGCGGATCTCGAGCAACGCGCCATCGCGTTGGACCGACGGCAGCTTCTCGAGGTTGGCAACGGGCTGAGAGATCGGCGCGAAGGGATCGGGCACCTGCTTGGCGATCTCGGTGATCGCGCGGTCACCCATCAGTCCGTGGCCGGCGGACCACAGGCGGGTGAACACGTGCTGCAAATAGGCGACGTGCTCGTTGATCGAATGAAGCTGTGCCATCCCCATACCTCCGGTCTCAGGAGGATCAGGGCTGACGAAGCCTGCGATATCCGGCGCGCGACCCCCCGCTCAGCGACCGGGCACGAGTGTCACCACTGGACAACGGAGGAGTCCCGGCCGTCGTCTATGTACAGGATCAACGCGCGCGCTCGGACAGCCGACTCGCAAGGGCCGAACGACTCCTTCTGAACGAGCCGCGAGCGGACCGGCGATCCCGTCCGCACGGTCGGCGACCGGCCTCGTTCGTCGTCAGGCCTGGGCCGACGCCGCCATCGCCTCGTGTGCGTTGACTGCGCACCCACCCATGCCTGCGACCTCGCCGATGACCACGACCGCTGGGGCCGGCAGCGGGCAGCCGTTCGTCGCGATCGTGGTGAGATCCGACCTCGTCGTTCGCATCGTCGGTCGCCCTGCGGCGTGCACGACGGCGACTGGCTCGCTCGGGTTGCGCCCGGCACGGATGAGCCGGCGTGCGATGTCGCCCGACGTCGTCGAGGCCATCATCACGATCAGCGTCGTGCCCGACCGGGCCAACGCTTCCCAGTCGTACTCGTCGCCGTCCGCCCGGTGGCCGCTCAACACGGTGAACGACGCCGCGACGCCGCGCTGGGTCACCGGGATACCTGCGAGTTCCGGCGCCGCGATCGACGACGTGATACCCGGCACGATCTCGCATTCGATGCCCGCTGCGACGACGGCGTCACGCTCCTCAGCGCCGCGGCCGAACACGAACGGGTCGCCACCCTTGAGTCGGACGACGCGGTTCCCGTCGGCCGCGTGCTGGACCAGCAGGCGGTTGATCTCGTGTTGTGGCGTGCCCCCACCCTTCGACTTGCCGACCGGCACGCGGATCGCCGACGCCGGTGCGAGATCGAGGAGGTCCGGGTCGACCAACCGGTCGTACACCACTACGTCAGCGCATTCGAGCGCTCGCGCCCCTCGGACCGTGATCAGATCGACACCGCCCGGGCCGGCGCCGACGAGGGTGACCTGGCCGTTGCGATCAGCGACCGGCTCATCGAATCCGGCGAGGAACCGTCGACGGATCTCGTCGAGCGAGCCTGTGCGATGCCGGACCGCGGCGAGACCAGGGGTGAAGAAGTGGTCGCGCCAGGCCGGGTAGTCGTACCGATAGCGGCCGGCGTGACGAAGTTCGCTCCTCGCTCTCGCCGCGTTCTCCACGAGCCGACCGACGTCGTGTGGCAGCGCACGCTCCAATTCCTCGCGGACGAATCGCGCGGCTGCGGGCGAACCGCCGTCGGTCGACACGCCGATCATCGCCGGTCCGCGCCGGAGCATCGCCGGGACGGTCACGTCACACAGGTCTGGGTCGTCGACGGCGTTGACGACGGCACCGGCACGATGGGCCCACGTTCGCACGCGCACGTTGAGGCGCCGATCGTCGGTTGCGATCACGACCAGGCGCGCACCCTTCAGGTCGCGGCGCCGCACGCCCCGCTCGACGAGCGTGAGCACTCCATCGCCTGCCAGCTCGCGGAGACGGGGGGTGACCTCGGGGCCGATCACACGCAGGTCGGCACCCGTCGTGCGCAGCAGTTCGACCTTCTGCTCGGCGATCGTTCCGGCGCCGACGACGACGATCCGCTCGCCGGCGAGCCGCCACGACCACAACATCGCCGTCATGCAGCATCCAGTCGATAGCCGCGCCTGAACACGGTCTCGATCCCCACGGCGGCGGCACCGAGGCGCTGACGGAGTCGAGCCATCGTCACCTCGACGACGTGTTCGTCGCTCTCGTCGCTGTCCCACACCCGATCCAACAAGGCTGCCTTCGAATAGACGGCACCCGGACGTTCGAGCAGGACGGCGAGGACCGCGCGCTCGCGGTCGGTGAGCGCCACCGCCTCGGCTCCGTCGACGCTCACGAAGCGGCCCTGCAACTGGACGACGAATCCGCCGATCGTGATCGCGTGTGACCGGTCGCCGAGCGACTTCGTGACCATCTGGACCAACGCACCGAGCCGATGCCGTTCGGGGACGAAGACGCGGTCGATTCCGAGGTCGGTGATGCCAGCCGCACAGACCGGGCCGACGCAGTGGGCCTCGACGTCGACCCGCAGCGCGTCGGCGAGCTGCTCCGTGAGGCCGTGCAGTGCCGCGATCTCGAACAGGTTGTCCACCGCCGGTCGAGCGGTGAAGGTGACGGCATCGACCTGTCGGTCCACGACCTTGCGAATCAGGCGCTCGGCCGGACCGGTGTCGTCCGGCAGCGACCAGCGATAGATCGGGACCGGCACGACCTCGGCGCCGAGCGACCGAAGCTCGTCACAGAGACCGGTCGCCCCTGCCCCGTCGAGTTGCACCGCGACACGTTTGCCCGCGGGATCGTCGGCGGCCACCGCCTCGATCACGTCGGTGTACCGGGCGCTCGGAGCTCGCCAGGCAGCGTCGAAGCCGGCGGTCGCCAGCGCGCCAACCGCCTTGGGGCCACGAGCGAAGAGGGTGGCGGCGTCGAGGACCTGCCCGAGTTCGTCACCGAGATGGGCAGCCTCCGCCGCTTCGAGCCACCCCCTCACGCCGACGCCGGTTGTGAGCACCACGATGTCGGGCGGCGCCGACACCAGCTCGTGCGTCGCCGCGACGAGATCGTCCTCGGAGCCGATGGCGTGCGTCTTGATCACCGGACCGTGGATGCAGTTGGCACCGCGACTCGTGAGGAGCTTCATCTGCTCGTCAGATCGACGGTCGGCCGTGACACCGATCGTGAAGCCCGAGAGCGGGTCGGTGGTCATGGCGAACCAGTGTGTGTGATGAACGTTTCTGCGAGGTTTCGGTGGAGCGTCCGGTGTGTCGCCGACACGTCTCATCTCGGCTCGAGCGATGAGAAGTCGTGAGACCGCGACGTGCGTGCGCCCGCCACGCCATCACGATGCCTCCCTGGACGCCCCGATCGGCGCGGACGACACGCGCACGACGCCGTCGGCGGTGGCGACCGGGTACGTGGCAACGACGGCGTCACCGTCGAGGCAGACCCCCGTTCGCAGGTCGAACCGCTGCTTGTGGAGCGGCGACGCAACCGTCGGCGCACCGCCGCTCGACCCGACGAGTCCGCGTGCCAGGACCGGGACACCGGTGAACGGATCGACGTGGTCGATTGCATGGACCGAGCCGTCGGCGAGCCGGAAGACGGCAACCGGCACACCGTCCACCATCGCAGCGACGCCGCGGTCGATCGGCAGCTGGTCGTAGTCGACGACGTCGACCCAGGTCATCGCACCGCTCCGCTCGTGGTCGCCGGCACGCGCTGGCTGCGCTCGGACACCCAGACCGGCTCACTGTTCGTGTCAGGAGCGTTCACGAACTCGACGAAGTGCATGAGCCGGTCGGGGTCGGCGAGCGTCGCCTTCCACTCGCACTCGTAGGTGTCGACGTGCCGTTCGATGTCGGCTTCGAGTTCGTCGCCGATGCCGAGTACGTCGTCGAACACGACCTCGCGGAGGTAGTCGAGACCGCCGTCGAGCTCGTCCATCCAGGCCGCGGTCCGCTGCAGTCGGTCGGCGGTCCGGATGTAGAACATGAGAAACCGGTCGATCGCTCGAACCAGCTCGGCGTCGTCGAGGTCACTGGCGAGCAGGTCGGCATGGCGTGGCGACCGCCCACCGTTGCCGCACACGTACAGGTTCCAACCCTGCTCGGTCGCGATCACCCCGACGTCCTTGCTCTGGGCTTCGGCACACTCGCGTGTACATCCCGAGACACCCATCTTGAGCTTGTGCGGTGATCGCAGCCCGCGGTAGCGATGTTCCAGCCGGATGGCCATGGCGACCGAGTCCTGGACCCCGTATCGGCACCACGTCGACCCGACGCAGGATTTCACGGTGCGCAACGCCTTGCCGTAGGCATGACCAGACTCCATTCCAGCGTCGATCACCCGCTGCCAGATGCGCGGGAGCTCGTGGAGCCGTGCACCGAACAGGTCGATCCGCTGACCGCCCGTGATCTTCGTGTACAGGTCGAACTCCTTCGCGATCTGGCCGAGGGCGATCAGCTGGTCCGGCGTGATCTCGCCACCGGGGACGCGAGGCACGACCGAGTAGGTCCCGTTGCGCTGCATGTTCGCGAGATGGTGGTCGTTCGTGTCCTGGATCGACGCCTGGTCGCCGCCGAGGATGTACCCATTCGACAGGGACGCGAGGATCGAGCCGACCGTCGGCCGGCAGATCTCGCAGCCGAGCCCGCGACCGTGTGCCTCGAGCACCTCGCTCCACGTCGAGTGGCGGTGGTAGCGGATGAGGTCGAACAGCTCCTGGCGGGAGTGGTCGAAGTGTTCACACAGCGCGTTCGACACCGCGACCCCGAGCTGTGCGAGCTCGGTCCGCACGAGCGTGCCGAGTCCGGGGACGCAGCCGCCGCAGCTCGTGCCCGCCGATGTACAGGCCTTGAGTTCGCCGACCGAGGTCGCACCGTCGGCGATCGCCGATCGGAGTTCGCCGTACGCGACGGCGTTGCACGAACAGAACAGCGACCCGTCGGGCAGTCGGTCGTCGCCCGCCGGGCGCACGCTGGCCGGCAGCACGTAGCCGGCGAGGTCACTTGGCCCGCCGATCTCACCGCGTGCAACCGCTGACAGGAACTCGAACCCCGACGTGTCGCCGACGAGAGCGCCGCCGACGAGCTGCTTCGTCGTCGGGTCGAGCACGAGGCGGCGGTAGGTGCGCGTGACCGGGTCGCTGAAAACGATCTCGTCGGCGTCGTCGGTGGTCAGGTTGCTCCTGCCGAAGCTGGCCACGTCGACGCCGAGCAGCTTGAGCTTGGTGTCGAGGTGGGCGCCGTCGAACTCCACGCCGTCGGTAGCGTCACCGCCTGCACCGAGGCGGTTCGCCAACGCCCCCGCCATCTCGTAGCCGGGCGCGACGAGTCCATAGACGCACCCCGAGTGGCACGCAACCTCGCCGATCGCCCAGACGTGCTCGGCCGACGTGGCGAGGCGATCGTCCACCACGACGCCGCCGCGTTCGCCGACCTCGAGGCCGGCGGCTCGCGCCAGCTCGTCGCGCGGGCGGATCCCTGCGGAGAAGACGACGAGCTGCGCCGCGATCGGCGGTGCGTCCTCCAGCTCGAGCCGGCCGACGGCGCCGTCTG
>JBCBDK010000104.1:0-9251 GCA_038529675.1 Actinomycetota bacterium | reverse complement strand
CGACCGGGAGGACCACGATGGCCACCGATACGCCCGACATCCCCGAGAAGATCACGCCCGACGACCTGAAGAACAAGCTTCAGGCCTTCCAGGGCGACGTGCAGGGCAAGGTCGACGACAAGAAGACCTCGATCGCGGCCGTGGCAGGCGGTGCCGCCACGGTGCTGATGATCCTGATGTTCCTGCTCGGCAAGCGGTCGGGCAAGAAGAAGAGTGCCGTCGTGGAGATCCGTCGGGTCTGATGGCGCTGCTCCCGTACGCGCTCCGACCGAAGGTCATCATTCGCCGCAAGGCGATCTGGTCGGGTCTGCTCGGCCCGAGCACCTTCTGGAAGGTCGTTGCTGCGTTCGTCTTCGGCCAGGGCACGCTGAAGAAGTTCTTCGGCAAGAACCCCGAGAGCCTCGGCACGTTCAAGGCCGGCAAGAACTCGTTCGTCAACGTCATCAACGCCGAGCCCACGTCGGCGAAGCAGCGGAAACGTTCCGGCGTGACGAAGCAGATGCTGATCGATCGAGCCGTGGCCGACGTGTCCGTAGCACGCCCGGGCAAGGGCATCCGCGTCAAGAAGTGACATCACGTTCTGGGTCAGACCCGGAACGTGATGGTCGTAGCCTGGGGTGACGATGAGGGTGTTGCTGCGCAATCCGAAGCGCGAGGTCGAGGTCGACGGCGACCGAACGGTCAACCACCTCCTCGACCATCTCGGCCTCGTCCGCGAGTCGCATCTCGTCATCTGCAACGGGACGCTCGTGCCCGGTGACGCCCGACTCCACGACGACGATGTCATCGAAGTGCGGCCTGTGATCTCGGGCGGGAGTTGACCCGGTGCCGCGATCGCGCTCGAAGTGCCGCGCCTGCGGGGAACCGGCCATCATCGATCTGCCGCGTCACAACGCCAACTTCTGTGCCGAGCACTTCCTGCAGCTGTGCCGGCGCCAGGTCGGCAAGGCGATCGACGACTTCGCCATGTTCGACCCGGGTGACCGGTTGCTCGTGGCCGTCAGCGGCGGCAAGGACTCCCTGGCCGTGTGGGACATGGTCGTGGAGATGGGTTTCGAGGCCGACGGGTTCTACGTCGGGCTCGGCATCGGCGACTACTCCGACTCGAGCGCCGAGTTCGTCCGGCGATTCGCGGACGAGCGCGGTCTGACACTGCTCACCGTCGATCTCCGCGCCGAGTACGGCTACGACGTGCCGACCGCCGCCAAGGTGACCAAGCGGGTTCCCTGCTCGGCCTGTGGCATGTCGAAACGTCACCTCTTCGATCAAGCGGCGGTGCAGGGCGGCTACGACGTGGTGGTGACCGGCCACAACCTCGACGACGAGGCGGCCGTGCTGTTCGGCAACGTGCTCCGCTGGGACATCGACTACCTCGCTCGGCAGCGGCCGGTGCTCGAGGCCCGCCACGGTTTTCCGAAGAAGGTCAAGCCGCTGATCCGTCTGACCGAGCGGGAGACGGCGGCGTGGTGTCTCATCCGGGGGATCGACTACCTCGTTGAGGAGTGTCCGATCGCGACCGGCAACCGTCACCTCCACTACAAGGAGGCGCTGAACAGCATCGAGGCCGAGTCGCCGAGCGCGAAGGCGGCGTTCTACCTCGAGTTCCTCGACAAGATGGCGCCCCTGCTCGACGGGCGGTCGGCTGCCGACGCTGGTGCGCTCGGCGAGTGTTCGTCGTGCGGTGCGCCCACCACGGCCGAGGTGTGTGCGTTCTGTCGCCTGGTCGACCGCACCGCCGGACACGGACCCGTTCCCGTCGAGATGGTGTTGCAGCAGCGCAGGACCCGCCGATGACGACGGTAATGCACATCACCCGGACATCGCCGAACCGCAGATCAGGAGACGTCACGTGAGCGTACCGTTCCACGCCGGCGAGAAGGCCGTACTGCTCGACGCGAAGAAGCGTCGCTACCTCATCGATCTGGAGGAGGGCGGCGAATTCCACAGCCACGCCGGCTTCGTGGTGCACAGCGACATCGTCGGCCAACCCGAGGGCGTGGTGGTCCGATCGACCAAGTCGGCGGAGTACATCGTGCTCCGACCGACGATGGAGGACTTCGTCGTCGAGATGCCGAGAGGCGCGCAGGTCATCTACCCGAAGGATCTCGGTCCGATCTGCATCCTCGCGGACATCGGCCCAGGTGACCGAGTGTTCGAGTCCGGCATCGGATCCGGGGCGTTGTCGATGACGATGCTGCGCTACGGAGCACACATCACGGGCTACGAGATCCGCGAGGACTTCGCGAACCGGGCGAAGACCAACGTTCGCAGCTTCCTCGGCGAGGAGGCACTCGATCGCTACGATGTCCACATCCGTTCGGGCTACGAGCCGATCGAGCCCGACCACGGTCCGTTCGACAAGGTCGTTCTCGACCTTCCCGAGCCGTGGCAGGTGGCGCCGCACGCCGAACGGGTGTTGCGCCCCGGCGGCATCCTCGTCGCCTACACGCCGTCGATCACCCAGGCCGCCCAGACCCGTGAAGCGCTGAAGGGCAAGTGGATAGACACGCGAACGATCGAGGTGCTGCATCGTGGCTGGCACATCGACGGTGCCGCGGTTCGGCCCGACCACCGGATGGTTGCCCACACCGGCTTCTTGACCGTCGGCCGGTTCCTCGGCAAGAACTGAGCCGGATGCCCGTTGCACCGGCCGGGTCCGCATGTCAGCGGACCCAGCAGCCGTTCCAGGGCCGGTTCCACACCATCGGCAGCGGCTTCGGCTCCCCGTTGTGGGTGTTTCCCTCGGCGTGGCCCTTCACCCGCAGGAAGCGATAGGGCCAGCAACCGGTCGGGTAGCTGACCTCGTTGTCCACGAGCAACAGATCGTCGACGTCGCGCACGGCGATGTAGCCGTTCTGGAAGGTGTTCCGCATCACGCGGAACCCGGAGGTGTTGTAGATGTAGAAGCCGCAGCCGTCGCAGTGGTTGTCCGTGATCCAGACGGTCGACGAGTTCGACCGAGGCTGGATGGTTCGAGACGAGTAACCGATGATGCCGACTTTGCCGTTCACGGAGCCGGTGCGAACGTGAAACGTGTTGTGGCGGATCGTCTGATCGGCACGAGGCCAGAACACGACCGGGCCGTCGATGTTGCGATTGCCGTCGCCCTCCTCGAACCGGTTGTGTTCGATGAGCACGTTTCGCCCGTCGGTGTTGACGATGTCGCCGCCGCGGTTGTGATGGAAGTGGTTGCGGCGGATCGTGATGTCGCGGCTCTCGTAGCGAAGGCTCTCGACGTCGACCCCGAACTGCGGTGAGGTGCCCTCGGTGTGATGGATCTCGTTGTCCTCGATCAGGACGCGCACACCGCCCACGATGGAGATGCCCTGGCGCCGATTCGTGTCGAACTCGCTGTTGCGGATCGTGATGTCCTTGACCGACGACCCGGGCCCCTTCTGGCCGACGAGCAGGATGCCGTCGCCGGTCGCCCGCGTGAGCGTGACGCCATCGACGAGGACGCGCTCGCTCTCGTTCTGGATGCAGATCAGATGGCCCTCGTCGTGTGCCGTACCGCCGCCAGCGCGAGGCGTGAAGACATGCGTGTCCCGGTCGCCTCGGATGGTGCCGCCGCGGATCACGACGTCCGTCTGTTCGGTCACGGCGATCGTGCATGCGTTCCACTTGTCGTGGGTGGCGAGCTGGATCACTGCGTCGTCGTCGAGCACGAACTCGAAGTCGCTGGGGAGTTCGAGGCCGCCGGTGTAGATCGAGTTGCCCTCGACGCCGACGAGGTAGGTCCCGGCCGGAACCTCGAAGCGGCCGAAGCCGCCGTCGTGTGCAGCGTCGATCGCGTCTTGGAATCGTCTCGTGGTCGTCGGTGCGTCGGTCCCGTTCGCAGGAACGCCCCATGCCGCAGGATCGAACCGGAAGGTCGGCCCGTCGATCCTGGGCAGCGCCGGCGTCGGTCCGCCCGGCGACACCGGTTCGAGCGACCGCTCCGCGGGTCGATCCGCCGTCGCGTCGCCACCGACCGGTGCGGCGGTCACTGCGAACGCCGAGAAGGCGACCACGACGACCGCGATCAGTGCGCCGAACGCAGACCGGTGGCGAGCAGGCATCACGGTCGTCATCGTCGCGCGTGCGGCGCCGGTGAAGTCACGACCTCGTCAAGGTCTCGGTGACGCCCCGGTCAGGTCGCGGACGGCGGGGCGAGGGCCAGCGCGTGTTCGAGCCCGTCGAGGAGTTCGTCGACGCTCGGCCACGCAAGGCCCGGATGGCTGCTGATCAGATCGACGATGCCGTGGATCCAGGTGTGGACCTGGACGGCGACGAAGAACGGGTCGCGGGTGTCGCTGCGGGTGTCGAGCATCGTCTTGACGTGGTCGACGAGCATCTGGAACGCCGAGCTGCCGACCGACTCCAGATCGCCACCCGGCGCGATCCGGTTGGAGAACATCACCCGGTACTGGCCGGGGTGGTCCAGCGCGAACGCGATGTATGCGCGTCCCATGCGCTCGAAGTTGACGAACGGGTCGAGGTCGGGGTCGATCGACGAGGCGAGGGCCGACCGGAAGTTCGTCCAGCAGTGCGTGACCGAGTCCTGCAGCAGGTCGACGTGGTCGTCGAAGTGTCGGTACACCGCGGTCGGAGACACACCTGCTCGACGAGCGACGGCCCGCAGCGAGATGCCCTCGATCGAGCCGTGCTCGGCCATCAACTCAGCGGCAGCGTCGAGGAGATCGACGCGCAGCCGGTCGCCCTCCCCACGTGCATATCGCTCGCGAGTCTGCGTGGCGGCGTTGCCCATGTGTGTGACGCTACCCGGCCGGACACGCCGATGAACGGGTGTGACCTGACACCCGTTCACCTCGGCGCATCGCGCTCCATGCGTCGACGGACCATCCGTTCAGCCGTCGGTGCAGGACCCGGGCGGGATCAGGATGGTCGATCCGGGGAACGGGAACTCGATGTCGGACTCCCAGCCGTTGAACGCCACCATGTCCTCGAGCGAGACGCAGTGGAGGTCGGCGACGAGGAGTGGCCAATCGCCGGCTACGACGACGTACTCGACCGCTTCGTCGTTCGTACAGCCGTCGCCAGGGTTCCGGTCGCGGACGACGATCTCTGCACCGACGAGGAACGCGCGGTATCCCTCCACGTCCGCGTTGAGCAGGTTGAGCTGTTCGAGCGTGATGCAGTGCGCCGCCGCGACGCGCATCGGCAGATCGCCCTCCCGGATCACGTAGGTCGTGGTGGCGAAGCGGGGCGGCCGGTCGTCTTCCGGGAGCGGGAGTGCGCCTGGCAGGCTGTTGATGCCGGGCACGGCGCTGTCCGCGGCGATCGGGTCGCAGTCCGTGAAGCCGGAGCGGCCGTCGGCATCCACACCGACGAAACCTGTACACACGTAGTCGACGATCCCGTACTCGATCTCCCCCGAGCAGTCGTCGAAGATTTGCTCCTCGCCTGCGACGCCGATCGCGCCGCGGCACCAGTAGCGGACGTCGGCAACGCGGCCTGGTGCAACCGTCGTGGCGGTCGGCGTGGTCGTGGTCGGTGCGATGGCCTCCCCGTCGCGACCGGTACCTCGTTCGACGTCGCCCTCGACGAGCGGCGACGACGCCTGATCGCCACGGTCGGTGCGGTCGGCCGCCACGAACAGACCGATCAGCCCGACGCCGGCGATCGCCGCCGCTGCGGAGCCGATCACGAACGGCGAACGCGTCCGGTTCTCCGCCAGCGGGCACCGCGTCCGGGTCGATGGCGCGGGCAGATCGGCGTCCAGGCGGTCGAACGCGGCGAAGGCGTCGGCGAAGGCGCCGGTCGAGGTCGTCATCGAGGTCGGTCACGACAGCTCCTCCCGGAGTCGGGCGAGGGCGCGGTGGAGCCGAGACTTGACCGTGCCGAGCGGGATGTCGAGCTCGCGAGCGATCTCGGAATCGGTCAGATGCTGGTGATAGCGCAAGGTGATCAGCACCCGTTGGTCGACCGGCAGGCGGCGGACGGCGTCGAGTGTGTGGGCCACCCCCAACTCGGCGACCTCGACATCGGGCGTGATGCGGGTTCGCGCGAGGCGACGCCGCCGGAGCACTCGACGACAGCCGTTGACGACGGACGTGCGGACGTAGCCCGCCGGGTGGTCGACGACGTCGAAGTGGCGGAACAGGCCGACGAACGCGTCCTGCACGATCTGTTCGGCTTCCGCTCGTCGGTCGACCAGCGAGATCGCGAGCCGAACCATCGATGGATACGCAGCGCGGTAGAGCTCCTCGAACGACGGCCGACCCGGACCGTCAGCGACGGCAGCGCGGAACACGGTCTGTGGCCCGGTCGGCGTCTCGTCGAGGTCGGTCATCGCATCAGCAAGGATCCACGATGAGGCCGATCGGTTCCAACGACGTCGCGCCGCCGTCGGATTCTTCGCTGAAAACGACGTCGGCCCCGGGCGGTTCGCCCCGGGGCCGACACTCGGATTCAGTGTGTGAACGAGCTCAGGGCTCGATGTAGATGCACTCGCCCGGGCACTCCTCGGCCGACTCGACGACCGCGTCGAGCTGGTTGTCGGGGAAGTTGGCGAGGCCGTCGGCGCCCTGCGGGTTGCCCTTGGCCTCCGCGTAGATCGTGTCGCCTTCCTTGACGTAGGCGAGGCCGTCGTCGAGCAGGACGAAGACGTCGGGAGCGATCTCCTCGCACAGACCGTCGCCGGTGCAGAGATCCTGGTCGATCCAGACCTTCATGATGGGCAGGCTCCTTCGTGGGGGAGATCGGGGCGGTTGGTTCCGCCAGATGTGATGCTCGAAAGTTTACACGGTCGCCGTCGTGGAAAGGCGATTCGATCGGGTGACGTCTGCATCAGTTCAGTTCGACCCGGTTGCGGCCGACAAGGAGTGGATCGTCCACGGAAGGGACCCGAACATGAAGACCGAGCGAACGCTCTCGAAGAGGTATCTCGCCGTCGCCGGCACTGCAGCGCTGGTCGCGACCGCCGTCGGAGTGTCTGCATCGGCGTCGGGATCTGGCGCCGAAGATCGCACCGAGTTCGTGCCGATGGTGCCGTGCCGGATCCTGGACACACGGACCGACGGCGAGATCGAGCGACTCGCTGCCGACCAGACGGTCAGCGTCGTCGACGAACGACTGGACGACTGCGACGTGGCGCTCGACGCCATCGCCCTGTCGCTGAACGTCGTCGCAGTCGAGCCGTCGGCAGGCTCGTTTCTCGTGTTCCACCCTGCCGGGAGCGAGCGCCCGGAGGCCTCGCATCTGAACGTGTCACCGTCGGTGCCGGCGCTGGCCAACGGCTTCGACGTGATGCTCTCCGAGGATCGCGCGTTCGACGTGTACAACGCGCTCGGCTCGGTCGACGTGGTGATCGACGTGCTGGGTGCCCATGTGCCGGCGACGGACGGCGGCGCTGCCGGTCCGGCGGGCCCGGCCGGCGAGACCGGCCAGGCCGGCCCCCAGGGCGAGCAGGGTCCGCAGGGTGACGCTGGCCCGCAGGGCGAGCGAGGTCTCACCGGTGAAGCCGGCCCCGCCGGGCCGCAGGGTCTGCCGGGAACGCCGGGGACGCCGGGCATCCCCGGTCCTCCCGGCATCCCAGGTCTGCCCGGGCCGCAGGGAGATGCCGGTCCTGCTGGGCCGCAAGGTGATGCCGGTCCTGCCGGTCCTCAGGGTGAGCAGGGTCTGCCGGGAACGCCGGGGACGCCGGGCATCCCCGGTCCTCCCGGCATCCCAGGTGTGCCCGGGCCGCAGGGTGATGTCGGTCCTGCTGGGCCACAGGGTGATGCCGGTCCTGCTGGGCCGCAAGGTCCTGCCGGTCCGGGCGCGGACGTACTCGGAACGGACACCTCAGGCGCCGCGGCCGGCCGCAGCGAGTGCGTGCTCGGGGAGATCATGCTGTCGGCGGGCAGCGTCGGTCGCGGGACGCCTGCTGCAGGTCAGGTACTGCCGATCTCCTCCAATGAAGCGCTGTTCTCGCTGCTCGGCACGATGTACGGCGGGGATGGTCGGACGACCTTCCAGCTTCCCGACCTGCGTGCTGCCGCTCCGAACGGCACGACGTACCACATCTGCACCAACGGGATGTTCCCGAGCAGGCTCTGACCCGTCGACGCACGACGTGACGGATGCGTCCGGACAGTGGGCGCCTCGGTCACCTAGATTCGGTACATGGCGAGCACCGATGGCGACCGCGACCGGCACGACCTGCGGACCGAGGTCGAGGAGCTGAACGACGAGATCGCCCACCTGCGCGCTCGCGTCGCGGACGCACCGAGGCGGCTCCGAGCGCTGGAGGAGCGACTGCTCGAGACCAAGGGCCAGCTCGCGCAGGCGGTCGCGCAGAACGAGAAGCTGTCGTACACGCTTCGTGAGGCGCGCGAGCACATCGCGACGCTGCGCGACGAGGTCGACAAGCTGAGCCAGCCGCCGTCCGCCTACGGCGTCGTCGTCGGCAAGAACGAGGACCAGACCGTCGACGTACTCACGAGCGGGCGCAAGATGCGTGTCTCGCTCCACCCCGACATCGACCACGAGCTGCTCGAACGCGGGGCCGAGGTCGTCCTCAACGAGAGTCTCAACGTCGTCCTGTCGCGCGACTCCGAGATCACCGGCGAGGTCGTCACGATCAAGGACGTCATGGCCGACGGTGTCCGCGCGCTCGTGGTCGGCAGGGCCGACGAAGAACGTGTGTGTGAGCTGTCCGACGCCGTGCGCGGCACGCACATCCGATCCGGCGATCACATGCGACTCGACCCCCGCTCGAACCTGCTGCTCGAGAAGCTGCCCCGGCCCGAGGTCGAGGACCTTCTACTCGAAGAAGTGCCCGACATCAGCTACACCGACATCGGCGGGCTCGACTCCCAGATCGAGCAGATCGCGGACGCGGTCGAGCTGCCGTTCCTACACCAGGATCTGTTCGCCGAACACCGCCTGCCGGCGCCGAAGGGCATCCTCCTCTACGGCCCGCCCGGCTGCGGCAAGACGCTGATCGCGAAGGCCGTGGCCAACAGCCTCGCCAAGAAGGTCGCTGACAAGGTCGGTGAGGGCAAGGGCCGCAGCTACTTCATCAACATCAAGGGCCCGGAACTGCTCAACAAGTACGTCGGTGAGACCGAACGGCAGATCCGACTCGTGTTCCAGCGGGCGCGGGAGAAGAGCGACGAGGGCTGGCCGGTCATCGTGTTCTTCGACGAGATGGACTCGATGTTCCGAACGCGCGGCTCGGGTATCAGCTCCGACATGGAGTCCACCATCGTGCCGCAGCTCCTCGCCGAGATCGACGGCGTCGAAGGTCTCCGCAACGTCATCGTGAT
>JBCBDK010000103.1:0-9260 GCA_038529675.1 Actinomycetota bacterium | reverse complement strand
GTCGCTGATCGACCGTTCATCGGATCCTCGCCGGCCTCGCCGTGCGGCAGGTTGATGATGGCGGCGTGCGCTGCGGCCGACTTCCGACCCGACGTCGTGCACCGCTTCGACGACTACCGGACCGTCCTCGCGCTCGTCGCTGCGGGCCACGGCGTCAGCCTCGTCCCCGACCTGGGGCTGTGCGACGTGCCCGCCGGCGTCAGCGTCGTCGACCTGGCCGATCCGATCGACCGTCGCATCGTGCTCACGTACCGGACGGTCAGCGCGGATCGGCCGGCCGTCGCCGCCGTACGCGACGCGCTCTGCTGCCTCCTCGCCGAGCCGCGCACTGCTGCCTGACGACTCACTCGGCGCACGGCGTCGACGCACGGAGTCAGCGGTCGTACACCCGACGCCGAACGCGTCCGGCCCGAGGCGGCTCGCTATCGTCGGCGGCGTGATCCTCTCCGACCGCTCGCTGCGCGAACAGATCGGTGCCGGTCGGATCGTGATCGACCCGCTCGACGATTCGCTGATCCAGCCGTCGTCGATCGACGTGCGGATCTCGAACCTCTTCCGGGTGTTCCGCAACCACTCGCGCGGTGTGCTGGATGTGAAAGAGGATCTGACCGATCTGACCGAGCTCGTCGAGATGCCGGTCGATGACGCGGGCGTCGGCGACGAGCCGTTCATGCTGCACCCGGGTGAGTTCGTGCTCGGCTCGACCCTCGAACGAGTGGCCGTGCCCGACGATCTCGTCGGACGCGTGGAGGGCAAGTCGAGCCTCGGGCGGCTCGGCCTCCTGATCCACTCGACCGCCGGGTTCATCGACGCCGGCTTCGACGGCCACATCACCCTCGAGTTGGCCAACGTCGCGAGCCTGCCGATCACGCTCTACCCCGGGATGAAGATCGGCCAGATCAGCTTCATGCAGATGACGACACCGGCGGACCGCCCGTACGGCAGTGGCGCGTCAGGCTCGAAGTACCAGGGTCAGCGCGGTCCCACACCGTCGCGCTACTTCGAGAACTTCCGCTGACGCCCGGCGCAGTCTGCGCGTCGTCAGCCGACCGGCACGCGCTCGACGCCGATGCACTCGAGGCACTCGAGCAGCACGTCGACCGGCGGGTCACCGTCGAGCGGCACGGTCACGGTCGAGACGACGATGCAGTCGTCGATCCAGCGATGCTGCTGGCAGATCTCGGCGGTCTCGCCGGCGATGTCGACGTGCATCAGGACGCGCTGCGTCGGTTGATCCGGAACCGCCGCCCCGTCGTGGTCGACGACCACGTCCACGACGTCGACACCGTCGCTCGCCTCGAGTCCATCGACCACCTCGGTGAGGTAGGCATCGATCGCAGCGGCGGTGATCGGACCAGCGGGTTGCAGCTGAAGCTGCACGGTGAGGTTCGACGCGATCGATTCGTGCGAGTCGGGTTCGACGACGACGAGCTGGAACCCGTCGGGTGGGTCGATCGACCGCCACCCCGACGGGACGTCGGCGACCACTCGCCGACCGGTGTGTTCGGTCATGATCGGAACCAGCCCCTCGGGTTCAGTTTGAACAGCTTCTGCTTCATCCAGCCGCCGAGCTTGCCCCCGGCATAGCCGCCGCCGATCGCACCGGCGATCCCGCCGACCGCGGCACCGATGACCGCGCCGGGGACCGCACCGACGCCACCGAACCACACGCCGACGGCGGCGCCGATCGCCGCGCCGGCCTTTGCCCCACCGGCGGCACCGAGACTCGCCCCGGCCGTACCGAGGCCACCCTCGAGCACCACTGCGGACCCGACGCGGGTCACGCGCTGCGCCGACGTCAAGTCCGTTCGCTCCCAGTCGGTGAGGCCCTGGGCCGCGCTGGTCAACGCCAGGTTGACCACCGGAAGCCGCTTGCCCCACCGGTCGAGTGTCCGAGCGATCCGAGCCGCTTGCGCCGTATTGAAGCCGACCCGCCCACCGGCACGGTCCGGCTTCCACCTCCGAAACTCGCGTCCGCTCGATGAGGTGACGTGCTCGGACTGTGTGGCAAGGCCGTGGAGCAGTCCAGTCTGCAGGCCACTCATGCCGTCGCCGACGACGCCGAGCGTGAACCCGGCCGTTCCCGCCACGTCGCCGGCGATCGCGGTGCCACTCCGCCGCAAGTCGCCGCCGATCGACCGTCGACCCCGACGCTGCCCCTCGCCGAGGTCGCAACCGCGCAACGTCGCCCGAATCCGGTCGAGGCGTTGCGCACAGCGTCGGCCTGCGGCCTCGAGCGCGTCGACGGCAGCCTGTTGGTCTCGCGCCGCCAGGTACATCCCGGTGATCGCAGCCGGGGGGAGCGGCGGCATGACCGCAGCCGATGCCTGGTACCAGAACGTTGCATTCCGGTGGGCGTCCTCGGTCGAGCGGACCGCGGCGGCGAACTCCCGGAGCGCTGGCACGGCATCCTGAATCGCCGCCGAAGCGCGTGTGAGGTCGCGCACGCGCTCGTCGAGGTGGGACCGGAAGTGCTCGGCGGCCCGACCCGTCCAGTACGACTCGGTCTGGCGGCCGACGAGCTCGATCGTCTCGCCGCCGTCTCCGACGCCGTCGGCGACCCGTGCGAGTCCGGACGCGAGCGCGAGGAGCGGACCGGGGTCGGCCGCCGACGGGTAGGCAACGGGGGAGGGCAGCAAGGTCACGCCCCAATCGTGGTGAAGCCAGCGACGCGGCGAAATCGGAGCTTCTACCCATTCGGCGGGTCGCGCTGGGCTGAGCCGCCCTGCGGCGTCAGTCCGTCGGACGGGCTCGGTCAGCGCTCGGTTCGGGCGACGAGGTCGATGCGGAGTCGGTGGAGGCGGTCGGTCACCGACACGTGGTAGCGGTGCGGATTGACCAGGCGGCGCACGCCCGGGTCGAGGTGGTCGAGGTCGTCGGCGCATCGCTGCGCGAGCGCGTCGATCTCGTCGACCTCGACGCTCGGATCGGCACGGCTCGACGCCGACTCGCTGCTCCCCGTGACCACGACTGCGTCGTGCAACGCCTCGATGCGGGCGATGTCGTCACGGCGGATCGTCTTGCTGACGCCCGAGCGGATCGGATGATGGACGACGTTGACGTCCTGCGGGAGCGGGTCCTCGTCGTGGAGGCCGATGAGGTCGGTGATCGCGACGTCGCGATGGTCGTAGAGCCGCCAGACCGCCTTGCGACCGGGCAGGGGGATCTTCGCCGGATCCTCGGAGATCTTGATCGCCGGCGTCCAGTCACCGTGTTCGTCCTCGACGCCGACCAACTTGTAGACGCCGTTGAGTGCACCCGATCCGTGCGACGTGATGAGTCGCGTGCCGACGCCGTAGACGAGCCGCCGGCGGATCGGGTTCGGGTCCATCCCCTCGAGCTCCGCTTCGTCGGCGATCTGGGTGAGGATCTGCCAGATGTTCAGTTCGTCGAGGTCGCTCGACAGCACGATGGACACGTCGGCGTAGTCGGCGGCATCGAGGAGCTTGGCGGTCTGCACGGAGAGATACGCGAGGTCGCCGGAGTCGAGCCGGACGCCGAGCGGTTCATGGCCTGCGGCGCGTAGCTCGTCGAACACGGTGATCGCGTTGGGGACGCCGGAGGTGAGTGTGTCGACCGTGTCGACCAGCAAGGTGCAGTCGTCCGGTGTCGAGCGAGCCATGGCCCTGAACGCCTCGAGCTCACCGTCGCGTTCGCCGTGCGCGAGGCCGTCGAGCGCGAGGTAGGCCTGGACCAGCGAGTGGGCGTGGGTACCGATCGGCTGGCGACCGAGCGCGATGCCCGCCTCGACGTTCGACGTGGCGATGCAGCCGCCGATCAGCGCCGCGCGGATTCCCTCGTTGACGCCGGTGGCAGGTCCGCGCCGCATGCCGAACTCGAGCACCCGCCCGCCGCGGGCCGAGCGAACGACCCGAGCGGCCTTCGTGGCGATCAGCGTCGGATAGTTGAGGTGGTTGAGCAGCGACGTCTCGAGCAGCTGGCACACTCCGAGCGGGCCGGTGACCGACACGATCGGCTCGTGCGGGTGCACCACACGGCCCTCGCCGACCCCGCTCACCTCGACGCCCGAGAAGCGGCCCGGCGCGCCGAGCCAGCCGAGGAACTCGTCGCCGAAGATCCGTCCGCCAGCTGCGGTCTGCATCGATCGGAGTGCGTCGAGGTGATCGTCGGTGAGTTCGAGTCGGTCGAGCCAGTCGAGGAACGGCCCGAGGCCGGCGGCGACGCAGAAGCCGGCCTGGTGCGTGCCGTAGTCGGGGTTGGACCGGAAGAAGTAGTCGAACTGCGCTCGCCGGTCGGCGATCCCCTCGTGCACGTACACCTGGGCCATCGCCAGCTCGTACATGTCGGTGAACAGCGGACCTCGCGTCTCGACCCACCGGTCCCGCACCGCCGCGCCAAGAGAACGTTCGGGGTCGGAGTTTCCCCGGTCTCGAGAACGGGGGAACACCGACCCCGACTGTTCTCGGGTCAGGAGAGGGCGCCGATCACGGTGACGTCGGCGCGGGTCAGGTCGTCGAGCACTCGGCGGGTGGTGTTCGCGCCGGGATCCACCGCGCGACTCAGGCTCCACAGCACGGTCGTGTCGAAGCCTGCGGCCGACGCGCTCAGGGCCGTCGCCGACACGCAGACGTCGGTCGCGAGGCCGCAGACGATCACCTTCCCGACGCCGCGCTCGCGGAGGAGCCCGGCGAGCCCGGTCGGGAGGTCGACGTCGCCACCCGGCTCGCGCATCGCGAACGCCGAGTACCCGTCCTCACCGTTCGTCCCCTTGCGGATCACGGCGGAGGCCGCGTGGCCCGGATCGAGCCCATCGACGAGGGCAGCTCCCCAGGTGCCGGCGACGCAGTGCGTCGGCCACACGCCGCCGTCGTCGATGAAGTGCGGCGTCGACGGCGGGTGCCAGTCCTGGGTCGTGACGATGGTCGCACCACCGGCCCTCGCAGCCTCGATCTGGTCGTTCACCCCGGCGACCAAGTCGTCACCGCCCTGGACGAACAGCGAACCGTCGGGGTGGGCGAAGTCGTTCTGCAGATCGACGACGACCAGGGCCGTCCGAGAGTCGTAGTCGGCGCCGCTCACGACCCGAGCGTACGTATCGAGCGGTGCCGGACACCAGCGGGCACGGGCGATGCACGCTCGTACGAGGTGTCGAGTCGGTGAACGTAACCTGAGCAGCAGGTGAACTGACGTGGAGATATCGACGGAACGACGAGCCCGCGATGATCGTGGGCCGACGGCGACCGTGCTCGCCCGCGGCCTCGATCCGCGTCGCCTTCCGGGCATCGAGCGACTCCGTCGCTACCGACGCGACGACGTGCGGGCCGACGTCGTCGCCGGCCTCGCCGTGACCGCGCTGATGGTGCCGCACGGCATGGCCTACGCCGAACTCGCGGGGATCCCGGCGGTGAACGGGTTGTACACCACGGTGATCGCGCTCGTCGCGTACGCCCTCGTCGGCCCGTCACGGCTCATGCTGCTCGGGCCCGACTCGTCGCTCGCCCCGTTGATCGCGGCCGCGGTCACGCTGACGGTCGCCGACGGCGATCCGCTGACCGCCGTCGCCGTCGGCAGCATGCTCGCGCTGATGACCGGAGCGGTCTGCCTGCTCGCCGGCCTCGCCCGCCTCGGTTCGATCGCCGAACTCCTGTCCCGCCCGGTCCAACTCGGCTATCTCAACGGGCTCGCGGGCGTGATGATCGTGAGTCAGCTCCCGAAGTTTGCCGGGTTCTCCGTCGACGCCGACGCACCGGTCCCGCGGCTGATCGACGCGGGTGAGCAGGTCGCCGACGGTGCAACCGAACCCACGACCCTGGTGATCGGGCTGGTGTGCCTGACGGTTGTGCTCGCAGGCGTGCGTCTCCGACCGGCGCTCCCCGGGGTGCTCGTCGCGGTCGTCGGTGCGATGCTCGCCGTACGCTTCCTCGACCTCGATGTCGCCACGATCGGTGACGTGCCGTCGGGCTTCCCGACGCCGGCCTGGCCGGGTGTCGACGCCGGTGACGTGGCGACGCTTGCCGCTGCCGCCGTCGGGCTCGCCTGGGTGACACTGACCGACACGACAGCGCTGTCCCGCGGCTTCGCGGTGCGGACCCGCGAACGCGTCGATCCGAACCACGAGATCATGGCACTCGGCGCGTCGAACGTCGCCGTCGGCGCCTTCGCCGGGTTTCCGGTCAGCGCGAGTACGAGCCGCACGACGCTTGCGTTCGCCAGCGGTGGTCGTACGCAGGTCGTGGGGTTGGTCAGCGCGGTCGCGGTGCTGATCGTTCTGCTCGTCGGTGGCGACTTCATCGCCGACCTCCCGTCGACCGCGCTCGCTGCGATCGTCATCGCCGCGGCGATCAAGCTGTTCGATCTCGACCAGCTCCGCTGGCTCGGCCGAGTTCGACGCAGCGAATTCCTGCTCTCGGTCGCAGCGACGATCGCCGTGCTCGCCCTCGGTGTCCTCTACGGCCTGCTCGCGGCGGTCGTGCTGTCGCTCATCAACTTCGTGCGCCGGGTGTGGCGCCCGTACGACGCCGTGCTCGGCCGCATCGACCAGCGCCCCGGTCATCACGACATCGCCCGTCACCCCGACGCGCAGCAGGTGCCCGGCCTCATCGTGTTCCGATTCGACGCGCCGTTGTTCTTCGCCAACGCCGACCACTTCGCCCGGCGTGTCCGGACGGTCGTGGCCGATCGCCGTAGTGCGGGCGACGTGGTCAAGCGGGTGGTCGTCGCCGCCGACCCGATGACCGACGTCGACACGAGCGGCGCGGCCACGCTCGAGGCGCTCGTACGCGAGCTACGCGACGACGGCGTCGAGTTTGCGTTCGCCACGCTGCGCGGCCCGGTCAAGGACCACCTGTACGAGTACGGGTTGTACGACTTGATCGGCGCCGACCGCTTCCACGAGACCGTCGGCGCAGCGACCATCGCCTACGTCGACGACCATGGTGTCGAGTGGCGGGACTGGACCGAGTCGACCGACGACGACACGGCGACCGCCGGTTCCAACGACGCCTCGTGATCAGGCGTATCAACTGGTGTCAGACACCAGTTGATACACCGAGGTCAGTCGCTGGTGGGCGTGCTCGTGATCTGGGGCGGTTCGACCCAGTCTTCGCCGCGCACGTGCTGCGCGAGGAACGCCAGCACCGTGGCATACCAGGCCTGGGCGTTGTTCGGGGTGAGGATCCAGTGGTTCTCGTCGGGGTAGTAGAGGAACCGGTGCGGCGTGTTGCCGTCCTCGTCGGCTGACTCGCGGACGAGCTCGAACCAGAGTCGCAGCGCCTCGCCGATCGGCACCCGGTAGTCACGGTCACCGTGGATGACGAGCATCGGCGTGCCGATCCGGTCGAGGTGTTTGCTCGGCGAGTTCGCCGTCGCCATCTCGGGCGTCATCTCCCGCGCCCAGTAGTAGGCCGCGTCGGTCGTCGGGCCGAACTGGTCGAGATCCCACAGGCTCGCGTGCGTGACGATCGCGTCAAAGCGGTCGGTGTGGCCGGCGACCCAGTTGGCCATGTAGCCACCGAACGATCCGCCCATCGCCGCAGTGCGGGAAGCATCGAGGTCGTCACGTTCCAGCGCGGCATCGGTGATCGTCATCAGATCCTCGTACGGCGGCCCGCCCCACGCGCCCCAACCCCGTTGGATGAATCCCTGGCCGTAGCCGGTGGACAGCGCCGGGTCGGGGAGGAGCACGGCATACCCCGCCGCCGCCATCAGCCACGGGTTCCAACGCCACGACCACTCGTTCCACGAGCCGAGCGGACCGCCGTGGATCCAGAGCACCAGCGGCGCCGGCGACTCGGCTGACGCTCCCTCGGGGAGAACGACGAACGAGTGGAGCGGGCTGCCGTCGGCGGCGGTGGAGGTCACCGTCTCGACGGTTCCGGGAACGGTCGGCGAGGGAGTGGGGACCTTCAGCGTGTCGACGCCGCTGCCGTCGATCGCGACACGCACGGCGATGTCAGGATGATCGATGTGGCTCCGGAGTGCCAGGATCCACCGTCCGTCGTTCGACACGTGGGGACTGCGGAACGCGCCGTCGCCGGTGAGCCGCGTGCGCTCGCCGGTCGCGACGTCGACCCGGTAGAGCGGGGCGTGCCCGAGCTCGTCGGCGACGACGATGATCGAGGAACCGTCCGGGGTCCACTCCGCGGTGCTCGGCCAGAGGTCCCAGTCGTCGGCGAGAGGGCGGATGTCGCCGCCGTCGACCGACACGATCGCGAGTCCGGCCACGGGTGCGCGGTCGGGTGTGGGCATCGTGAAGGTGTTCATCACGACGTGGGTGCCGTCGGGGCTGAGTCGCGGCGAGCTGTACGACATCTCGGGGTCGTCGGCGAGCACGGTGATGTCGCCGGTCGCCACGTCGATGCGAACGACCGTCTCGACCACCTCGGCGTTCGTGGTGGGTCGCTGCCAATCGGTGACGAGGACGGAGCCGTCGGCGCTCAGGTCGAAGCGGGCCTCGTCGGAGAGTCGGCCTGGGACGTGGCCGAGCAGATCGCGCAGCTCGAAGAGCTGCTCATCTGCGCCGGCATCGGAGGGCGCCGGTGTGGGGTCGGCGACGAGGAGCCGGGTCGAGGCTGGCCCGATGTCATGGTCCCAGAACCGCACCGGGTACCGGTCGTGCAGGATCGCCGAGACCTTCGAGTCGGACCGGGCCTTGGCCGCCTCGCGGTCATCGGCGTTGTCGGTCGAGGCGCCGGCGAGGGTGGGCGACGCGAGCACGATGGTCCCGGCGGTGCGCGCCGTCGCCGCACCGCTCACGCCTCCTGCGCGGCGGACCACCGGCCGGGCTTCACCACCGGAGCGGGGGAGCAGGAACAGTGGCGTGCGCGGGTCGTCGTCGTCGGTCGAACGCTTCGAGGCGAACAACACGTCGCCGGTGGCGGTGAAGCCGACGAGTGACTCGCCGGTTACGCCGTGCGTGAGACGGACCGGATCATCGACGCCTGTTGCGTCGAGTTCCCAGAGCGCGGTGACGTAGCCACTGCGCTTGGCATCGAGGGTCTGGACGGTTGCGATGAGCCGCTCGCCGTCGGGTGACAGTGCGACGCCCGTGAGTCGGGGCGTGGCGACGTAGTCTGCGAGGTCGTGGAACGGCGGTGGTTCGGTCACCCGGCCATTCGTAGTCGATCAGGCTCGCCACTCGCTCGCGTGTATCAACTGGTGTCTGACACCAGTTGATACGTCAGTTGCCGGCGACGGGGGAGAGGGGGCCGTCGTCGGGCTCGCCCTCGACGAGGTGTGCTTCGCCGGCGTGGAATCGTTGCTCGCCCTCTTCGATCGCCTCGAGGAGGTGGATGGCGATG
>JBCBDK010000102.1:0-9315 GCA_038529675.1 Actinomycetota bacterium | reverse complement strand
CGAACACCGACCGAGGCTCGGTGTTCATCGGCTCGGCGATGGCTCGGCAGCTCGCTCTCGGTGTCGGCCTGGTCGTCGCTGCCGGTCTCGTGGCAGTGCTGATCGACTCCGCCTCGACCAACCAGATCTTCTTCCCGTTCACCACGCAGGGCGTCCGGGTGATCCTGTATCTGCTCCTCGCGACCGCCGGCATCACCCTGATCGCGATGGCGTCGCAGGCAGCGCTGTCGATCAACCCGGCGACGAAGTTCGTCGTCACCTCGGTCCTCGCACTGGCGATCGCGATCGTCGCGGTCACGGTCTTCATCGACTCCGACGCCTCGAAGTTCCGTGCCTCGCTGTTTCCCGTCCTCTTGTTCGCGGCGATCACGCTCTTCGTCTGGGGCTTCTGTGTGTCCCGGTTCGTCGAACGACGCTGGGTTGCGTCCGGGCCCGATCGGTTGGGGAAACGGATGCTCGCAGGCGGCCTCCTCCTGATGGTCGCCGGCCTCGGCTTCCGCATGCTGTTCATCACCGACGCCGAGCTGGTCGCCGGGGTCCCGCCTGCGAAGACGTCGATCCGTCTGTTCTGGTTCGTGCTGTTCACGATCGCGATGATGTGGGTGCTCGCCCGCACGCGCTTCGGCAGCTGGACGTTCGCGGTCGGCGGCAACAAGCAGGCCGCACGACAGGTCGGTGTGCCGGCGGCGCGGACGAAGACGCAGTTGTTCATGCTCGTCGCCGTTGCGGCCTGGTTCGTCGGACTGCTGGTCGCGTTCCGCATCCAGTCGATCCAGTCGAACTTCGGTGACGGCCAGGAGTTCTTCTTCATCATCGCCGCCGTGGTCGGTGGCACGCTGCTCACCGGCGGCTACGGCACGGCTTTCGGTGGGGCGATCGGTGCCTGCATCATGTCGATGCCGCTCGCCGGCATCTCGGCTGCTCGGTGGAACACCGACTGGCGCTTCCTCGTAATCGGCGTCATCCTGCTGCTGGCGGTCGTGTCGAACAAGTACCTGCGCAACAAGGCCGAGGCGATCCGACGATGAGCACGCCGTCGTTCGCTGCCACTTCTCATCAGCCGTTCCGGGAGACCGATCATGTCTGAGACCCCACTGCTCCAGCTCGAGAACCTCTCGAAGTTCTACGGCAGCATCACCGCGTTGGCGGGCGTGACCACCGAGGTGAATGCGGGCGAGGTCACGTGCGTGCTCGGCGACAACGGCGCCGGCAAATCGACCTTCATCAAGACGCTCGCCGGTGTGCACCAACAGTCCGAGGGTCGCATCCTGCTCAACGGTGAGGAAGTCACCTTCGACTCCCCGCGCGACGCGCTCGCGGCGGGGATCGCCACGGTGTACCAGGACCTCGCGATGGTGCCGCTGATGTCGGTGTGGCGGAACTTCTTCCTCGGCGCAGAGCCGACCAAGGGCATCGGCCCGATCAAGTGGATCGACGTGCCGAAGGCCAAGCAGATCGCGAAGGACGAGATGGCCAAGATGGGCATCGACATCCGCGACACCGAACAGGCCGTCGGCACGTTGTCGGGCGGTGAGCGTCAGTCGGTGGCGATCGCTCGAGCCGGGTACTTCGGGGCGAAGGTGTTGATCCTCGACGAGCCGACCTCCGCGCTCGGCGTGAAGCAGTCGGGCGTCGTGCTCAAACGCATCGTCGAGGCTCGCAACCAAGGGCTCGCCGTGATCTTCATCACCCACAACCCGCGCCACGCGTACCCGGTGGGCAATCGCTTCCTGATTCTCAATCGTGGTCGGTCGATGGGGTCGTTCCGCAAGGACGAGATCACGGTCGACGATCTCACGCAGCTGATGTCGGGTGGCGCAGAGCTGGCCGCACTCGAGCACGAGCTGCAGGGCGCCGGTGTCCCGACCGACGGCCTCACCTCCGACGACTGACCCGATCGCTTCCCGTCTCGATGGCTGCCCCCTTCGATCTCCGCGACCTCGAGGTCCTGACCTTCGGGCGTTCGTCGGTCGACCTCTACCCGGAGCAGCACGAGGTGCCGCTCGCCGATGTCGAGACCTTCCGCAAGTCGATCGGCGGCAGCCCGACCAACGTGGCGGTCGCCGCCGCTCGGCTCGGCCGACGAGCCGCGGTGATCAGTCGCGTCGGCGACGACGCGTTCGGGGCGTTCGTTCGCCAAGGGCTGCGTGAGTTCGGGGTACACGACGCGTTCATCACGACGGATCCGGCGCTGCTCACGCCGGTCGTGTTCTGTGAGCTGCTCCCGGTGGAGGAGCCGTCGATCTGGTTCTATCGCGAGCCCCGTGGGCCCGACATGGCGATCGCAGCCGACGATCTCCCGATGGACGCGATCCGCGAGGCCCCGCTGTTCTGGCTCACCGGTTCCAGGTTCGCCGAGGAGCCGAGTCGCTCTGCCGCGATGGCGGCGTTGGCCGCACGGGCTCGCCGTGCCCACACCGTCATCGATCTCGACTACCGACCGATGTTCTGGGAGTCGCCCGAGCAGGCGAGCGAGCACATCGCCCCGGCGATCGACCTGTGCACCGTCGCGGTCGGCAACCGGGACGAGTGCGAGATCGCGGTCGGGACGCGCGTGCCCGACGAGGCCGCCGACCGCATGCTCGAGCGCGGCGTCGAGATCGCCATCGTGAAGCAGGGTGGCGACGGCGTGCTCGTCGCCACCGCCGACGTGCGCACGATCGTCGCGCCGATCCCGGTTCCGGTCGTGTGCGGCTTGGGCGCCGGCGACGCGTTCGGCGGTTCACTCGCCCACGGACTTCTCGCGGGGTGGGATCCGGCGGAGATCGTGCATCGCGCCAACGCCGCAGGGGCGATCGTGGCCGGCCGCCTCATGTGCTCCGACGAGATGCCGACCCCATCCGAGATCGACCACCTCCTCTCGACTGGCGACGTCCCACCCCGCCCCGAGAACGTTCGGGGTCGGAGTTTCGCTGTTCTCGACTCGTCGACCGCTGCCGAGAACGGGGCGACTCCGACCCCGAACGTTCCCGGCAACGAAGGGATGGATGCGTGAGCGAGATCTCCGACGAGCGCTGGGCCGAGCTGCTCGAGACGCGCGCCACACGACCCGAGGCGGTCGCGGCGGCCTTCGCCGCCCGATCGAGCCGACCCGTCCTCGCCGACGACGGTGCGACGTTCATCATCGCCATCGACCATCCGGCGCGCGGCATGGTGGGCGTCGCCGGCCAGCCCTTCGTCATGGCGGACCGCCGAGACGTGCTCGAGCGCACGCTCGTCGCGCTCGCCGACCCGGGCGTGGACGGCGTGATGGCCACGCCCGACGTGCTCGACGAACTCGCGCTGCTCGGTGCGCTCGACGGGAAGGTGGCGATCGGATCGATCAACCGCGGTGGGCTCGTCGGTTCGGCGTGGGAGCTCGACGACCAGGTGACGGCACACACGGTGCCGGCCATCGTCGACCAGGGCCTCGACGGGGGCAAGATGCTGCTGCGAGTCGACGTGCTCGACCGGGACAGCAAGGCGACGATCGAGGCCTGCGCGCGCTGGATCACCGAACTCGCCGAGCAGCGGCTGATGGCGATGCTCGAGCCGCTGCCCTACACGCGTCGCGACGGTCGAGCGGTGCTCGACACCAACGACGACGCACTCGTCCGGTGCGTCGGAATCGCCAGTGGCCTCGGGGCCTCGTCGGCGTACACGTGGCTGAAGCTGCCGGCGACCTCCCAGGTCGAGCGCGTGATGGCCGCCACCACGCTGCCAGCACTCATCCTCGGCGGGGCGCCCGGGCCCGACCCCGACACGGCCTTCGACGAGTGGCGCCGAGCGATGGCGGTCCCCAACGTCCGCGGGCTCGTGGTCGGTCGCTCGCTGCTGTACCCCAGAGACGGTGACGTGGCCACCGCGGTCCGGACCGCCGCCCGCATCGTCCACCCCTCGCTCGACCGCACGTCACTCGACGGAACGGCCGAGGACGGAGCACATCGATGACCAAGCAGGAGATCGGCGTCGCTGTCATCGGGTTCGGTTGGATGGGCCAGGCGCACACGCGCTCGTGTCAGCGTATCCCCACCCTGTTCCCGGACCGCGAGTACGACCCCCGGTTGATCGTGATCAGCGACAACATGCAGGCGCGCGTCGACGAGGCGGTCGCCTCGTTCGGCTTCCGGGAGGGGAACACCGACTGGCGAGCGGCGATCGAGCATCCCGATGTCCACGTCGTCTACGTGTGTGCACCGAACATGCTCCACGAACCGCTGGCGGTCGCAGCGGCGGAGGCGGGCAAGCACGTGTTCTGTGAGAAGCCGGTCGGTGGCACCCCGGAGCAGACGGTCCGCATCGAGGCCGCCACACGCGCAGCCGGCGTGATCACCGGTGTCGGCTACAACTACCGCTGGGCGCCGCTCGTGCAGTACACGAAGCAGCTGATCGAGTCGGGCGAGCTCGGCGAGATCACGAACTATCGGGGTCAGTTCTTCTCGATGTACGGCGCGGATCCGATGGGGTTGCTGTCGTGGCGGTTCCAGCTCGACGGCGCCGGCCACGGCGTGTCGTCCGACATCCTCAGCCACTCGGTCGATCTCGCCCACATGCTCGTCGGCCCGATCGACAAGGTCGTCGGGACCGGCCACACGTTCATCACCGACCGCCCGCTGCCACGATCCGACGGTGCGGAGGGCGGCACCCACTACGACGCGGGCTCGCCCGACGACCCGACGGGACCGGTCGAGAACGAGGACTACTTCGGGGCGATGGTCCGCTTCCGGAACGGTGCGCAGGGTGTGTTCGAGTCGAGCAGGGCGATCGTCGGGCCCGAGTCGCAGTGTGCGTTCCAGGTCTACGGCACGAAGGGGTCGGCGATGTGGAACCTCGAGACGATGAACGAGCTGCAGTTGTTCCGCACCGACGGCACCGCCCGCGGCTACACGACGGTGTATGCGGGTGAGCGATACCCGTACCACGGCAACTTCGTGCCGGGCGACGCCAACTCGATCGGCTACGAGGACCTGAAGGTGATCGAGAACTACGAGTTCCTCGCCTCCATCGCTGCAGGCCGCCAGCATACGCCGGGCTTCGCGGAGGCAATCGACTACGTCAGCGTGCAGGCGGCATTGCTCGCATCGTGGCAATCGGAGAAGTGGGAGCCGGTCACCCGACTGGCCTGATGTATCAACTGGTGTCTGACACCAGTTGATACGGGAGATGATCATGGGAACGCAACGGATGACGGTCGCCCGGGCGATCGTCCAGCATCTGGTGGCGCAGCGCACCGAGCTCGGCGACGGGTCGGAGGCGCCACTCTTCCCGGGGATCTTCGGGATCTTCGGCCACGGCAACGTCACCTGCTTGGGTGTGGCACTCGAAGAGGTGAACGACGTCATGCCCACCTGGCGCGGCCAGAACGAGCAGGGCATGGCGCTCGCCGCGACCGCGTACAACAAGGCGGTCCGGCGCCGACGGATCATGGCGGCCACGTCGTCGATCGGGCCGGGCGCGACCAACATGGTCACGGCTGCAGGCGTCGCACATTCGAACCGGATACCGCTGCTGCTGCTCGCCGGCGATGCGTTCGCGTCCCGTACACCCGACCCGGTGCTCCAGCAGGTCGAGCACTTCGGCGTGCCGTCGACGACGGTGAACGACGCGTTCCGGCCGGTGAGTCGCTACTGGGACCGCATCACCCATCCCGACCAGGTCCTCACCTCGCTGCCGGCGGCGATCGACACGATGCTCGACCCGGCCGACTGCGGCCCGGCGTTCTTCGGGCTGCCGCAGGACGTGCAGGCGATGGCGCTCGACGTGCCCCATGAGTTCCTCTCACCCGAGCTGCACCGGATCCGTCGCCAGCGGCCTGACCGGGCCGAACTCGCACGCGCCGCCGAGGTGCTACGGCGTGCGAAGCGGCCGCTCATCCTCGCCGGTGGCGGCGTCCACTACTCCTTCGCCGAGGCCGAGCTCGCCGCGTTCGCCGAGCGCCACGGCATCCCGGTCACCGAGTCGGTGGCGGGCAAGGCGTCGATCGTCGCCACCCATCCGCTGTACGTCGGCCCGATCGGTGTCACCGGCTCGGAGGGAGCGAACGCGCTCGCTGCCGACGCCGACGTCGTCCTCGCCGTCGGCTCCCGACTCGAAGACTTCACCACCGGTTCGTGGACGGTGTTCGAGAACGCCGACGTCCAGATCATCGGGCTGAACGCCGCCCGGTTCGACGCCCACAAGCGGCGCTGTCTCCCCCTGGTCTGCGACGCCAAGGTCGGGCTCGAGGAACTCGACGGTGCCATCACCGACACGGTCGCCGACCCGAGCTGGCGCGAGCGGGCGACCACGCTCCGAGCGGGGTACCACTCGTACATCGACAAGATCGCGGCCTCGAACGACAACGGCGAGGACGGCAAGGACCCGGTCACGTACGCCCAGGTCGTCGGTGCGGTCGATCGCAACAAACGTCCCGGTGACTATGCGCTCGCTGCGGCCGGCGGGTTTCCCGGCGAGGTGAACAACGGTTGGCGTCAGGACGAGATCAACAGCTTCGACTGCGAGTACGGCTACTCGTGTATGGGCTACGAGATCGCCGGTGGATGGGGTGCCAAGATGGCGATGCCCGACCGCGAGGTCATCGTGTTCGTCGGCGACGGCTCGACGATGATGATGAACTCCGATCTGTACAGCTCGGTCGTGTCCGGTCACAAGATGATCGTGATCGTCTGCGACAACGGCGGGTTCGCCGTGATCAACCGGCTCCAGGTCAACCAGGGTGGCGTCCCGTTCAACAACCTCCTCGACGACTGCAACGGTCCGAACAACCACGTCCGGGTCGACTTCGAGCGGCTCGCGAAGGCGCAGGGCTGTCACGGCGAGACCGTGCACACCGTGCCCGAACTCGAAGCGGCGCTCGAACGTGCTCGCGAGTCGGATCGCACCTACGTGATCGCATTGCAGACGCACCGCTACGAGTGGACCGAGGGCGGGTGTTACTGGGAGGTCGGCGTGCCCGAGGTGTCGCCTCGACCGGAGGTCGAGGCGGCCCACGCCGAGGTCGTTGCCGGCAAGTCGACCCAGCGTCGGGCCTGATCGACACCGTCCTGACCGACACCGATCTGACCGACACCGTTCTGACCGACACCGTCCCACGTGCCTTCGCGAGACTGAGACCATGTCCGAACTGTCGACGCTGCTGCTCGGCCCGGTGCCCGCACGCGACTACCGGGTCGCGGGACCCGAAGCGGATCGGGCGCGGGCGAACGGCCTCGTCGACGGCGAGTGGTTCGTCCCGCCCATCGACCCTGATCGGCTGCGCGAGCTCTCGACTCGATCGATGCTCCGCCCTGTTCTCGACCTGGCGCTCTGGTCCGTGTTGCTCGTCGGGTTCGGCGTCGGCGCGGTCGTCGTCCTGAACGCGGCTGGATGGCTGGCTGCGATCCCGCTGTTCTTCGCGTACGGCGCGTTGTACGGCGGCGCGTGTGATGCGCGCTGGCACGAGTTCGGCCATGGCACCGCGACCTCGTCGACGCGCCTGAACGACGCCGTGTACCGGATCGCGTCGTTCATGGCACTGCGCAACCCGACCGCGTGGCGGTGGTCGCACTTCCGCCACCACTCCGACACGATCATCGTGGGCCGCGACCCCGAGATCCAGATCGGTCGACCCGGCGCGATCCGCCGCTGGTTGCTGGGCTACACCGGGTTGGCGACCGGCCCCTTGTCCATGTGGGTGCTCGTCAATCAGGCGAGGGGGAGGATCGGACGTCAACTCCGCGACTACGTGCCCGCCGAGGAGGTCGGTCGAGTCGTCCGGGAGGCCCGGATCATGCTGGCACTCCATCTCGCCGTCGTGGTCGTGGCCGTCGTGCAGGGATCCGTCGTGCCGCTCCTCCTGTTCGGTCTGTTGCCGTCGATGTACGGGGTGTGGTTGATGGTGTTCTTCGGCGTCACCCAACACCTCGGGTTGGCCGAGGACGTGCTCGACCACCGGGCGTCGACGCGCACCGTGCTGACGAATCGGTTGTTCCGATTCCTGTACCTGAACATGAACTACCACGTCGAGCATCACGTGTTCCCGACGGTTCCGTACTACCGACTTCCCGCGTTGCACCGGGAGGTGGCGTCGTCGTGTCCGCCGCCGACCGTCGGCATGCACCGCGCGTACGCCGAGATCTGGCGTTCGTTCCGAGCGCAGCGCACCGACCCTGGCGACGTCGTGCCGAACCGGCCGATCCCCGACGTGGCGTCGATGTCGCTGCGATCCGCGGCGATCGGGTGGGAGCGGCCCGACGGTGGCGCCGACCTCGGACCGCTCGACCGATTCACCCCGGGATCGCTGACCCGCGTCGACGTCGCCGACGCGACGTTCGTGGCCGCACGAGTGTCCGACGACGAGCTCTGCGTGCTCGACGGCGTCTGCACACATGGCAGTGCGCATCTCGCCGACGGCGAACTGGTCGACGGAGACGACGGCCCACAGGTGCAGTGCCCGAAACACCTCGGCCGGTTCGACGCCCGTTCGGGAGCGCCGTGTTCGCGACCGGTCCGCGTGGCGGTCCGCTCGTACGACGTCGACCTCGACGCCGGCCATGTCGTCGCCCGACCCCGCGATGTCGCGGACGCTCGGCCAACTCCATCCGACCGCGAGCACGTCTCATGATCCGTCAGGAACCCGTATGACCGACCCGGTCCGATTCGCCGTCCTCGGCTGTGGCCGCATCGGCAAGATGCATGCGGAGATGCTCGCCCGCCGCGTTCCCGGAGCGGCCCTGGCCGTCGTGTACGACGTGGTCGAGGATGCCGCGAACCGCGTGGCCGACGATCTCGGGTGTCGCGTCGCGCCGTCGCTCGAAGCGGCGGTGACCGACGCCGGCGTCGACGCCGTTGCGATCTGCACGAGCACCGACACCCACGTCGACGCCATGGTCGCTGCCGCAGTCGCCGGCAAGCATGTCTTCTGCGAGAAGCCGATCTCGCTGTCGGTCGCCGAGGTCGACCGCGGCCTGGCGGCTGTTGCCGATGCGGACGTGAAGCTGCAGATCGGCTTCAACCGGCGGTACGACCCGAGCCACCAGGCGGTGGCCGACGCCGTCTCCCACGGCGCCCTGGGTGAGATCCACCTGTGCAACATCACCAGTCGCGATCCGGGGCCCCCGCCGATCGAGTACGTCCGTGTGTCGGGCGGGCTGTTCAACGACATGACGATCCACGACTTCGACATGGCCCGATACGTCGTCGGTGCCGAGGTGGTGGAGGTGTTCGCCTGCGGTGCCAACCGGGTCGATCCGGCGATCGGTGAGGCAGGTGACATCGACACCGCCGTGGTCGTGATGACGCATGCGAACGGGGCGATCACGACGATCGACAACAGCCGGAAGGCGACCTACGGCTACG
>JBCBDK010000101.1:0-9372 GCA_038529675.1 Actinomycetota bacterium | reverse complement strand
GCCGAGGCCTGGGCGAGCCTCGTCCGAGACGCGGGAGCCGGCTACACCGTGCTCGTCGCCAAACACCACGACGGCTGGGCGTGGTGGGATGCGCCCGGCTCGACGAAGCGGTTGACCGATGTCGGTCCTCGTCGCGACGTCGTCGCCGAGTACGCCGCTGCATGCGAGCGCAGCGACATCGTGTTCGGCACGTACCTCTCGTTGCTCGACTGGGGCGACGCCCGCTATCCCGGCGACGAGTACGTCACCGACGTCCTCCACCCGCAAGCGCTCGATCTGGTCGGCCGATACGGCGCTGCGTTCCTGTGGGGCGACGGCCACTGGGGCCACGACGCCGAGCACTGGCGCACCGCCGAGCTGCTGGAGTGTGTGCGCGCGATCGACCGCACGGTACTGGTGAACGACCGGTGGTGTGCGCGAACCGACGTTCCCGCCGGGTCGCCGCCGATCGTTCGGACGTTCGAGTACACGATGCCCGATCGGATCGTCGACCGTCCGTGGGAGTTGAACCGCAGCCTCGGCCCGAGCTTCGGCCACAATCGCGCCGAGCACCCTGACCACCTCCTGTCGGCCGCCGACATCATCGACCTGTACACCGAGGTCGTGGCCAAGGGGGGCCACCTGCTGCTCAACGTCGGCCCTCGCTCGGACGGCACCGTTCCCGATGAACACGTCGATCGGCTTCGTGACGCCGGGAACTGGATCCGCCGATTCGATCACCTGCTCGCCCGGTCCCAGCCGTGGTCGACCTGGGGCGACCGCACCACCCGGATCGTGGAGGTCGAGGGCGACCTCCTCGCGATCGACATTGCCGGCAACGGCCGGATCGCGGTGCTCACCGCCGACGATTACGTGGTCGGTTCGGTCGAACGGGTCGACGGCGACACCGCGACCAGCGATGCCGCCACCGCCGGCGCGGCCGTTGCGTGGGCACAGCGGACCGACGGCCTCCACATCGACCACGATCACCGGCGCGCGACGACCGATGGGCCCGCCGTGTACCGGATCGGGCTCGCCGCATCCGCCGAACGCATCAGCCTGTTCGAGCTCGACGACCCGACGCCGACACCGCTGGCGCCGCTGCTCGCCGACGCGTCGCCCGGCGACATCGTGCAGCTCGGCGAGGGTCACTACGCGGGGCCGATCGAGATCCCGCGCGGCGTGACCCTGCGGGGCCTCGGCCCGGACCGGACACACATCGTCAGCGTCGCTGCGGCGGGATCGATCGTGCCCCGCCCACCAACCGTGACGCTCAACCGAAACGCCCGAATCGAGCACGCATCCGTCGCCGGCGACGACGGCGGCGCGGAACGGCCGAGCAACGTCGTCGGGCCGCGTCAGCGCCCCGTCCTGACCGTCATCGAACCCTTCGCCACCGTGCTCGGCTGCCGGGTCGATGGCGAGATCGTCGTCCGGGCCGACGACGCCGTCGTGCGGGCGACCCGAGCGTCTCGGGTGTCGGTCACGTCTGCCGACCGACTCCTGCTCTCACGATGCTCGATGCGCGGTGACCGGTGGGACCTCGGTCTGTTCGTCGACGCCGGCGCCGATCACGAGATCGAGTCCTGCACCTTCGTCGACCATCTGTGTGCGATCCGGCTCGTCGACACGGTGTCGGCCATCGTGCGCGGATGCAGCATCACGGCCCGATGGTGGGCCGTTCACGTCGATGGTTCCGAGAACCCGCACGTCCACGGCAACCAGATCCGGCACACGATGCGGGCGGTCGACGTCGACGGCGGGCGTGGGGCGTGCGTCGAAGGCAACGCGGTGACCGGCGGCGACAGCGGCTGCGTGGTGCGGGCGGGCGCGGCCGACACCGTCGTTCGCGGTAACCACTGGCAGGCCTCCCGGATCGGTCTGCTCACCTGGAACGCCGATCCACGACACGCCGACAACGTCTGCGTCGACCTGCTCGACGCAGACGGCGCGCACATCGCCGGCCCCTGACGGCACCCAGCTACTCGGCGTAGCTCCGGCGCTTCGCGTCTCGTGCGCGAACGGTGGCATCGAGCTCGACCTTGCGCAGGCGGACGCTGCTCGGCGTCACCTCGACACACTCGTCGACGTCGATGAACTCGAGCGCACCCTCGAGCGACAGCCGACGAGGCGGCGTCAGCTTGACGGTCTCGTCGGCGGAGGAGGCCCGCACGTTCGTGAGCTTCTTCTCCTTGCAGACGTTGACGTCCATGTCGCCCGCCCGCGAGTTCTCGCCGACGATCATCCCGGCGTAGACCTCCGTGGTCGGCTCGACCATGAGCGTTGACCGCTCCTGCAGGTTGAGCATCGCATAGGTCGTCGCCGGGCCGGTCCGGTCGGCGACGAGCACACCTTGGGCGCGAGCGCGGATCTCGCCGGCCCACGGCTCGTACCCCTCGAACGTGTGGAACAACACACCCGTGCCTCGCGTCTCGGTGAGGAACTCGGTCCGGAACCCGATCAGACCGCGGGCCGGGACGAGGTAGTCGAGCCGGACCCAACCCGAGCCGGCCATGTTCTGCATGCGCCCCTTCCGGGTGGCGAGCAACTGGGTCACTGCGCCGAGATGCTCGTCGGGCACATCGATCGTCACCCGCTCCACCGGCTCGTGGACGACACCGTCGACCTCCTTGGTCAGCACGACCGGCTTGCCGACCGTGAGTTCGAAGCCTTCGCGACGCATCTGCTCGACCAGGATCGCGAGCTGTAGCTCGCCGCGGGCCTGGACCTCCCAGGCGTCCGGCCGCTCGGTCGGCAGCACCCGCATCGACACGTTGCCGACGAGTTCGGCATCGAGCCGGTTCTTGACGAGGCGAGCGGTCAGCTTCTTGCCGTCTCGACCTGCGAGCGGCGAGGTGTTGATCCCGATCGTCATCGAGAGGGCCGGTTCATCGACCTCGATGACCGGGAGCGCCGTCGGATCCTCGGGATCGGCGAGGGTCTCACCGATGTAGATGTCCTCGATGCCAGCGACCGCCACGAGGTCGCCCGGGCCGGCGGACTCGACCGCCACGCGGGTGAGGTGCTCGGTGAGGAACAGTTCGGCGATACGAGCCCGTGAGACGGTGCCGTCGCGCTTGCACCACGCCACGGACTCGCCCTTCTTGATCTCGCCTTCGATGATCCGAAGCAGCGCCAGCCGCCCGAGGTAGGGCGATGCGTCGAGATTCGTGACCCACGCCTGCAGCGGCGCACCGGGGGTGTAGGTCGGCGCCGGGATCGTGTCGAGCAACACCTCGGCGAGCTCTTGGAGGTCGTGGTCGCCCACGTCGCCCGACGCGACGATCGCACGGGCCGTCTCCAGGTCCGTCGTCGACCAGCCGTCGCGACCCGAGCAGTAGACGATCGGGAACTCGATGTGATCCTCGTGTGCATCGAGATCGAAGAACAGTTCGTACACCTCGTCGACGACCTCCTCGACGCGCGAGTCCGGCCGGTCGATCTTGTTGATCACGAGGATCACGGGCAGGTCCCGGGCCAGGGCCTTGCGCAGCACGAAGCGCGTCTGCGGCAGCGGTCCCTCGGCGGCGTCGACGAGCAGCACGATGCCGTCGACCATGGTCAGCGCGCGTTCGACCTCGCCCCCGAAGTCCGCATGCCCCGGCGTGTCGACGATGTTCAAGGTGACATCGGCGTCCGAGCGACGGTCGCGCCAGACCAACGAGGTGTTCTTGGCGAGGATCGTGATTCCCTTCTCCCGCTCGAGGTCCATCGAGTCCATCACCCGCTCGGCGACGTCCTCGTTCGCGCGGAACGCACCCGACTGGTGCAGCAGCGAGTCGACGAGCGTGGTCTTGCCGTGGTCGACGTGGGCGACGATTGCGAGGTTCCGCAGGTCGTCTCGGGTGGCGAGGGTCGTGGAGGGCACGTCGTTCGACGCTATCTCCGCGCCATCGCCGTACTCCCCGATCACTCCGTGACATCGACCGGGCACCGACACGTCGCGACACGGCGTCCTCAGCATGGCATCCTCGCCGTGTGAGTCCTCCGCCGATCGTGATCGCTGCCAACCGTCTGCCCGTCATGCGGACCGACGACGGCTGGAGTCCGAGTCCCGGCGGGCTGGTCCGCGCGCTGTGGCCGATGCTGCGCGAGACCGGTGGCACCTGGGTCGGCTGGACCGGCGAGCTCGACCCGGACGAGGCGCGCACCGAACCGTTCGAGGTCGACGGCGTGGAACTCCTCCCGGTGCCGGTCTCGGCCGAGGAGGTCGAGCTGTACTACGAGGGCTTCTCCAACGACGCGCTCTGGCCGCTCTATCACGATGCGCTCCGCGAATCGACGTACGACCTCGAGCAGTGGGAGGCGTATCGGACGGTCAACGAGCGGTTCGCCGTCACCCTTGCCAACGTGGCGCCGGAGGGCGCAACGGTCTGGATCCACGACTACCAGCTGCAGCTCGTCCCGAAGATGTTGCGTCGGCAGCGGCCCGACGTGACGATCGGGTTCTTCCTGCACATCCCGTTCCCACCGGTCGAGCTGTTCACCCGGCTGCCGTGGCGGACCGAGATCATCGACCACCTGCTCGGCTGCGACCTCCTCGGGTTCCAGCGCCCGAAGGACGCGATCAACTTCACCGCGTGCGCCGCGCAGCTGCTCGACGTCGATCACCACGACGGGGTCATCGAGAACCCCGAGTACCAGACGCACGTGTCGGTGTTCCCGATCTCGATCGACGTGAACGAGGTCGAGGAGATGGCCGCCGGCCGCGCCACACGGCAGCGAATGAGCCAGATCCGGACGCGGCTCGGCGACCCCGAGGTGGTCCTCCTCGGCGTCGACCGGCTCGACTACACGAAAGGCATCGGGCTGCGGCTCCGAGCGTTCGCCGGGGCGCTCGAAGATGGCCGGCTGGAACCGGGTCGGCACGTGATGGTGCAGGTCGCCACACCCACCCGCGAGGCGGTCGAGCACTACCAGGACGAACGCGCCCAGATCGAGCGCTTGGTGGGTGAGATCAACGGCCGCTTCTCGTCGATCGGTCTGCCCGTGATCCACTACCTCTACCAAACCCTCCCGTACGACGAGTTGATCGCGCTGTACCGAGCAGGTGACGTCATGCTGGTCACCCCGTTCCGGGACGGCATGAATCTCGTCGCCAAGGAATACGTCGCCTCCCACATCGACGGCGACGGCGTCCTCGTGCTGTCCGAGTTCGCCGGTGCGGCCGACGAACTCGTCGACGCGCTCCAGGTGAACCCACACGACGACCAGGCCCTGCAGGACGCCATCGTGCAGGCGGTGGAGATGCACCGCCACGAACGCCGGGGGCGGATGGAAGGGCTCCGCGGGCAGATCCAGGGCAGTGACGTCCAGGGTTGGGCCGGGCGATTCCTCGACCAGTTGCGGGCCACGGCGGTTCCGCGGTGACCGACATCGACGCCGACGGTGGCGGCCGCACCGAGCCGCCGACCGTGACGCCACCGTCGGCGTTGGCAGCGACCATCGAGCAGCTGCCGCGGCCCCGGCTGCTCGTGTTCGACTGCGATGGAGTTCTGGCCCCGATCGTCGAACACGCCGACGACGCCGTACTCCGACCCGGCGTCCGCGAGGCACTGGCACGACTCGCCCTCCGCGAGGAGACTCGACTCGCCGTGCTGTCCGGCCGATCGCTGGCGGGCCTGGCACAGTTCGACTTCCCGTCGTCGGTCGACGTCGTCGGCAGCTACGGGTCGGAACGACGCGGCCACGAGGGCGAGGACCTCGACGACGATCGCGCTGTGCTCCTCGCCGAGATCGGAAAGATCGCCGCCGCCACAGCGACGGCTGCCGACGGCGCCTGGGTCGAACACAAGCCGGCGAGCGTCGTGCTCCACGTGCGCGGGGCGGACCCGGATGCCGGAGCCGTTGCGCTCCGCCGGATCCGCGATGAGGCAGAGCGGTTGCACGGCGTGTTCGTCCACGAGGGCAAGGCGGTGGTCGAGCTCGCCGTTCACTCGTCCGACAAGGGCGCAGCGATCGCAATGCTCATCGACGACCACGCCCCCGCCGCGGTCGTGTACCTCGGCGACGACGAGCCTGACGAGGCCGCATTCCGGATCGTCGAGCAAGGCCCGACCGCCGGCATCGCCGTCCGCGTCGGGCCGGCTCCAACCACGGTCGCGAGCCGACTGCTCGCCGACACCGACGCCGTCCTCGAACTGCTCGAGTTCCTCGCACCTCCGGGCGCCTGAGCGGGCGCCGAATTCCCGGCATCGCCGAGGCTAGCTGCCGTACGGTCCGGCGCCATGCCACACCGCTCCCCGAGCCGTTTCCCGTTCCCGGCAAGCCGCTGCAACGCAAGCCCGATCCACTCGACTCGACGCGCGGGTCGACGACGCCCGGCACGGTTCGTCGGTTGGGCCGTTGCCGTCGCCGGACTCCTCGCGATCGCAGCGTGCGGCGACAGCGAGGACAGCGCCGACTCCGGCGCTGTGACCGCGACCACCGAGGACCCGGCAGGCGACACCGACTCGACCACGACGTCGACCGTCGCCCTCGCGGGCGGCGCGAACGACGCCGGCGGCGAGCCGACGACCACGCCCGCCCCTGCGGAGACCGCCCCGCCACCGACATCGGCAGCGGAAACGACGACCACCGCGGCGAGCACCACCACCGTGCCGGCCGACCCCGACCCCGCAGGGTGCCTCGTCGGGCGCTGGCGCGTCCGCGACGACAGCTTCTTCGAGGCCATTCTCGCCTCGGTGCCGACCGCCGACGGCTTCGGCGGCATCGAGTACGTGTCTGGTGACTACTTCGTCACCTTCGGCGCCGACGGTGCGACCCAGGGCGAGCGGCTGGCGTGGACCTTCAAGTTGCTCGGCGACGAGGGCAACCTGATCACGACCATCGACAGTGTCGACCCCGGGACCTACGAGGTCGACGGTGACGAGATCTCCCTGAACGACAGCGGTGCGTCGACGACGACGGTCAAGGTCCAGGTCGAGATCGGGGGCGTCGTGCAGGACCTTCCGACCGGTGCGCAATCCGTGTCGACACCGGGCGTCACCGGATCGGGCACCTTCTCCTGCGACGACGAGGCCCTCACCGTCACGCTCGTCGACCTGCCCGACGCGCCGCCCGAGGGCTTCACCGTGGCGTTCGATCGCGCCTGAGTCCCCGAGTCGACGGCGCAGGTCGCCGTCAGAAGAGCGACGACTGACCGGCGGGCGGTGTGCGCCGGATCGCGGTCCACGGCACGTAGTTGTCCATGAACACCCACGACCGACGATGGATCGCCGACGGACCGTGGGCCAGCAACCCGGCCTTGTGCACGGGGCACGGATAGCCCTTGTTCGTGTCGAACGACCAGTAGGGATAGTCGACGGCGACCCGGCGCATCACCCGGTCGCGCACGACCTTCGCCAGCACACTGGCCGTCGCCACGCTCAGGCAACGGCGGTCCGCCTTGACAGCCAGCTCGACGTGACCGACCGCCGGCGACACGAAGTCCCACTTCCCGTCGGTCACGGCAGCGTCGGGCGAGACGGACAGCCCCTCGACGGCGCGTCGTGCGGCGAGTCTCTGTGCGGCCGACATACCGAGCCGGTCGCACTCCTCCTGCGTTGCAGCACCGACCGACCAGGCCAGGCACCAGTCGGCGAGCTTCGGGAACAACGCCTCACGCTCGCGCTCGGTCAGCAGCTTGGAGTCGCGGACCCCGTTGACCCGGGAATCGGCCGGAACGACCGCAGCACCGACCATGAGCGGACCCGCCCACGACCCACGGCCCACCTCGTCGATGCCCACGATGACGTCGTGCCCCTTCGCCCACAGGTGTTTCTCGATGTCCCGCGTCGGTGCCCGTTTCTTGGGCGAGGCCGGCCGACGACGGACCGCTGGTTCACCCGTCGGCACGCGTGACGCCCTCGACGGTGAACGAGATCGGGCGGCGTGCGACTCGTGCGTTTGCCGGCACCGACCACAACGCCTCACCCGACTCGGCATCGGTCGCCCACGCAGCGTCGATCGAGCGAGCGGTCAACGTGCGCGGCACTCCGTGCTGCTCCCACAGGACGGCCGGGCGCTCACCGTGCCAGCGGACGGCGAAGCCGACCGACGAGTCGGCGCCCGTCGGCAACCCGTGCACCTCGAAGTCCGACCCCAGCCAGGCCGAGGGGATGCCGCCCGGCAGCAGGTCGCCGTCGAGCGCGAACCGGCGCTCGACACGTCGCACGAACCTCCCGACCGAGTCACCGTCGTCGGCATCCCTGCGGCGCAGGTCGGCCAGCGCCACGGTCGGGCCTGGCTCGACCGACGGAACGTCGGTGAGCACGCGGTCGAGGTCGGTGACCGCACGCTCGTCGCCGGCCCCCGCGGCGACCCGGCGGGTCGCGGCGATCGCGTCGTGCGCCTCGGCCGACAGCGAGTGGTCCGCTCCCGAACGGCGGCGTCGCCGGCCACGTCGGCGGGCGCTCAGGAGCCCCTCGGCCGGGCCGACCATCTCGAACAGCCAGGGCTCGGCGGCGTCGCCACACCGCACGAGTTCGCCGACATCGAGGAGGAAACCGATGCGGTCGATCTCTGGGTCGACCGGACCTTCGAGCAGCAGGTCACATCGAGCTGCGACGATCGCCTCGGACAGCGCCGGATCGGGGAGCACGAGCCGGCTCGCCTGTTCGACGACCCTCGTCCAGCCGCGAACGACCGACAGCGGCGGAGGAACGGTCGGCAGCGAGGAGATGCTTCCCAGCGCGATCCGTACCGTCGCGTGGTGGCCGATCGGGAGCACGATCGTGTCGTCGGGGAGATCGATCCCCTCGATGGGCACGCTCGCCGGTGGTCGCTCCGTCACGATCGAGTCGCCGCGAACCGCGACCGCGACCGGCAGCGGCGAGACGTTCTCGAACTCGACGATCACGGTGCTCTGGCCGTCGACCGTGCTGCGGCCCTCGGGCACGGCCCACACCCGCTGGACCAGGTCGCCATCGGGCACTCGCAGCCGGGTCTCGACGACCGGAGCGCCGTCGATCCGTCGTTGGCGCAGTGCTGGTTCGTCTGCCGGGCGGTGCCAACGATCGTCCGCGGCGACCCACCAGTCGAGCGAACCGACGGCGCTCGCTCCCTCACCCCACGGTCGGACCGCACCCCACGGGGCGACGGACCACCGGCGGACGGCACCGGTGACTCCGATCGTCGTACCGGTGGCGGTGTCGTCGAGCGGGTCGAGGGCCGGTGCGGGCATCGAAGCCACAGTATCGGCCAGCTCCTCACGCACCGCTTCGACGCCGAACCACAGGGACGTCGGGTCGCGGTGACACGCCGACGCAGGCGCGGCGACGCCGGTCCAGCTCGCCGGCGCGGTTCGGCGCGTTGTGCTGCGTGTCCGGGGCGAACCTAGGGTTGCTGTGTGGACTTCCAAGCCGGTCTGGCGGTCGTGCTGCCGGTGAAGGCCTTCGGGGTGGCCAAGCAGCG
>JBCBDK010000100.1:0-9377 GCA_038529675.1 Actinomycetota bacterium | reverse complement strand
GGTGAGCAGGAGACCGACCTTGGGAGGGGCCATGACGACTGCGACGATCCACTGCTATCGCGGTGTCGGAGCGAATGACTCGACGACGGTATCGATGGATACCTCGACGACGTTGGACGCGGTTCGCACGCAACTCACGGGCAGCGGATTCATGCCCGCCGACGACGAGGCGCAGAACGTGGGCTACCGGTTCGTCGCTGCGCAATCCAAGAAGTCCTCCAATCTCGACGACGTCATCATCAACGAGAGCGTGGAAAATCTCGTTCCCTTGAGCGGCGTGTTGGGGCCGGCGAACCAGCTGATCATCACGAACGAGTTCGCGACGACCAAGCCCGATCTCGCTGGCATCGGCACGGACTGGTGGTTCAACCAGTGGGTCGGCGTCCAATGCACCTTGAACGAGACTGATGCTTCGGCGGTCACCGCGAACAACCAGGTACAGGCCTTCCAGCCGATGATGCTGACGAACGTGATGCCGACGAGCAAGAACGTCACCGGCATCTATGACAACGTCTGCGTCTGCGTCGAGGGAAGCGTCGTCCAGTTCAACTTCAAGTCGTGGGGCGCAGCGGGGTTCGTGTGCAACGCCGCACCGGCGCAGGGCGAGACCATCGTCGGCGGGCTGGGAAACTGCTACCCGCAGAGTCAGGTGAACAACTACTTCGGCCTCAACTTCCTTCGGTACACGAGTAGCCCGAACACGATCGTCATCGAAGGCACCGACACGATGGGGGTGCCCGGCGGCGGCGCAACGCTTCGGTATCAGAAGGTCACGTTCCAAACGCACAATCTGTCCGAGTGGCACGGCGGCGGCGTCTCGGTCACGAGCAGCATGCAGCCACCAGCGCTGAACGCACCAACCGCGCTCATGATGACACCTGGCATGCCGCCGGCGCTGGCCGCGCTCGGAGGCGACGCACGCCAGAACAACGAGGGCCAGATCGCTCGGGCCGCGACCGACTCGAAGATCAGTGTGGTGCCGGGGCATGCGATCAAGCCCGGGACGACCACCAAAGGCGGACACTCGGGTCAGACGTCGAATGAGATCGATGGGTGGACCATGGATCCGAACCCGCTCGGCGAGGTCGTCGTCTTCTTCTTCGTCTTCAAGTCCCACGCCGACGCCGTCGCGACGATCAACGGATACAACGCTCCAGATCCGAGCATCTGGAACGACTAGTGCGAGCCCACAGCCGACAGGAGAACCGAAAGGACCAACATGACCAACGAACTGATTACGGTCGACCGCTCGGATGGAGAGTCCAAAGCATTCTCGATGGACACAGCGGAGTTCCTGAGCGCGACCCGGACGTTCCTCGCCGCAGAGAAGTTCATGCGCCCGTCGGACTCGTTCCTCACGTCGACGTCGGCAGTCATTCCCGTCGACCAGGAAGACCATGTCACACTCGGTGCAGCAGTCAAGGACGACGTGCTGCAGATTGGCGAGCAGGCCCACCATTCTCCGATCGGTGGCGGCGATGGGGTCGATCGCTACAACGCGATGACCGACGACCAGAAGCTCGCCGTGTTCGACAACATCCAACTGTTCCGCGGCTTCACGTTCGGTTCGTCTGGCTTCCAGAAGACGTTCAAGAACCTCTACAGCTACGCCAAAGGGTCGCTCCCGAATGCGAACATGCCGAGGGTCTTGACCGAGTTGGACTACAGCTACTCGTTCTCCGAGGTGACGCGCGATCTCACCGTCTTCGGCTCGACCTCGGCGTCCGCATCGCTGTCAGCCCCATTCGGAAGCGCCGAGGCGGAGTACAACTACGAACACTCCAAGTCGACGCACTCGAGCGAGGTCACCGAGTACCTGACGGCACGCTACGAGTCGCGCAAGGTGCTGTTGCAGGTTGACGCGTCAGCCATCGTCGGAGACCCATCGTTCGTCGCCGCGGTGAAGCAGGCGATCGGGCAAGCGCAGACGGCCCAGGACGCCTCCAACCTCGTCGAGGTGCTCAACGAGTGGGGGTACTTCATTCCGTGGCACTTCACGCTCGGCGGGCTGTTGTACTCGACCGACTCGACGAAGATCTCGGAGTTCAGCGAAGCAGAGAGCGAGAAGGAGGAGTTCGGCGGGTCCTTCAAGGCTGAGTTCGACGGCATCGGAGGGGGCGCGGCCTACAAACAGGCCAACGGCTCAGATCAGAAGACCACTTCGACGCACAAGTTCGAGGACATGACGATCCAGCAGGTCGGTGGCAAGGCAGGCACGAACGGCGACTTCGAGAAGTGGAATGCCTCGCTCGACGAAGCGATCACGTGGGACATCTCCAGCGCCGAGAAGCTCTATCCGAGCCTCGTGCTGCTGGCGCGGTCCGACGTTGATGGGGCGAAGCAGGTGCTTGGAAAGGCGGTTCAACTCCTGGACAACTTCGGTACGAACACGATCGTGAAGTCGCTCCAGGAGTACGTGAGCCTGTCGGACTACGCCACTACGTGCGAAGCGATACTCAATCCATTCGGCTGATATCGGGTTCTCGAGTCGGTTCGAACGACGGTCGTCGAGCGAGGACCAGCCGCTCCTCGAGGCGCAGCTGTCACGCTGCGTCGCCGGTTGCCGCGAGGCAGGGGCGAATGGCCCTGGCTTCCCGGCTCAACCGTCGAGAAGGTCGTGGCATGTCGGCGCTGCGACTCGATCGCGTTGGTGATTCGCTCACCCCACGCGAGATCGTTGAGAGCGCTGGAAACGATCGCGTCAGAGAGACCGTTGCCGAGGTGCTCGGGCCGGTGCTCGCCTCGGTCCTTGGTGGGCCCGTCCCCGTCGAGATGCGGTTCTGGGACGGCAGCCGGCTCGGCCCGGGCGGGTCGGACGGGTCGGACGCCCGGATCGAGTTCCGCTCGCCCGACGCGCTTCGGCGCATCGTGTGGGCGCCGGGCGAACTCGGATTCGCCCGCGCGTTCGTGGCCGGTGAGATCGCGGTGTCCGGGTCGCTTCCCGACGTGTTGCGGGCGATGCAGATGGGCGATCCACACTCGATCGGTGTCGGGCTCGGCGACGTTCCCGATCTGGTGCGGGCTGCGAGACGCATCGGTGCGGTCGGGAGGCCGCCTGCGCCGCCGCCCGAGGAGCTGGTGCCTCGCGGACGACGACACTCGATTCGTCGGGATCGGACGACTGTACGTCATCACTACGACGTCGGCAACGACTTCTACGAGCTCGTGCTCGGGCCGTCGATGACCTACTCCTGCGCACGGTTCGCCGAGCCGCAGATGTCGTTGGTCGAGGCCCAGGCATCGAAGCACGAGCTGATCTGTCGCAAGCTCGGCCTCGACGAGATCGAGCGCGCTGGATCAGGGTCTCGACCGCGTCTGCTGGACGTCGGCTGTGGCTGGGGCGCGATGGCGATCCATGCGGCCAGCCACCACGACGTCGAGGTGGTCGGCGTGACGATCAGTCCGGAGCAGGCCCGACGAGCGCGAGAACGAGTGGCGGCCGCCGGGCTCACCGAACGCGTCACGATCCGGCTGCAGGACTATCGCGAGGTCGACGATGGACCGTTCGACGCCGTGTCGTCGATCGGCATGGCCGAGCACGTCGGATATCGGAACATGGCGAAGTACTTCGAGGTCCTCCACCGCATGCTCCGCCCGGGGCGGCGGATGCTGAACCATGCGATCGCGTCGATCGGCGGGTCGCGGATCTCGCGCTCGTCGTTCGTCGGGCGCTACGTGTTCCCCGACGGTGAACTGCTCGACATCGCCGACACCGTCCGCAGCATGGAGGACGCCGGCTTCGAGGTGCGCGACGTCGAGAACCTCCGCGAGCACTATGCCCTCACCCTGCGAGCCTGGGTCGACAACCTGGAGCGTCGATGGGACGACGCCGTCGCACTCGTCGGCGTGCGCCGCGCCCGAGTCTGGCGGCTCTACATGTCGGGATCGATCAACGGCTTCGACGACGGCGGTCTACAGCTCCAACAGACCCTCGGCGTCAAGAACCACCCCGACGGCCGGAGCGACATGCCGCGAACCCGCGCGTCATGGACGTGAACGCACGTGCCGGCTGCTCGCGCTCCGTCAGTTCAGGCTGAGGTCGTCGGGGGCTTCGGCGAGCCAGGCCAGGCGGCCGTCTTGACGGGCGAGCACGTCGCGCCAGAGTTCGCTCGGTCGGTCGGTGAAGAGGTCGTCGGCGTCGCCGTCGACGACGAGCCAGGCGCCGGCGTCGATCTCGGCGTCGAGTTGGTGGTCGCCCCAGCCGGCGTAGCCGCGGAACACGCGGAGCTGAGCGACGTCGGCGGCTGCGAGGGCCGGGTCGGCGGTGAGGTCGACCGAGACGACGTCGTCCGTGATGGCGGTCATCAGTTCGTGATCCTCGACGATCGGCCCGACCGAGCGGCCGAGCGCAACCATCGCCGACGTCTCGACCGGTCCGCCCCGGAAGATCGACGAAGGTGCTGACTGGAGCTCGATCCAGCGATCGAGCGGCGCATCGAGCGCCTCCTCGGTCGGCCGGTTGATGACCACACCGATCGCGCCCTCGTCATGGTGTTCGAGCACGTAGATCACGGCGCGGTCGAAGTTCGGATCCTCGAGCGGCGGCGTCGCCACCAACAGCCGCCCCTTGGTCGACACGGTGAACATCTCCCCACAGTCTGCCGGAAGAATCTGAACCCGTTCGGGCGTGTTGCGAGCCTCACGCCGACGTAACGGAGACCGATCGAATCGATTCAAGCTCGCATGATCATGCACCGATGTGTATGGTCATGCAGATGCACGTCGCATCCAGCGAACGACCCATCCGGACCGGCATCGTCGGCGCGTCCGGCTTCACCGGTGCCGAGCTCCTCCGGCTCATCGCCGGGCACCCCGACCTCGAGCTCGACGTCGCCACCGGCGACTCGATGGCTGGTCGCCGAGCCGCCGACGTCTACCCGTCGTTGGCGACCGCGTATCCCGACCTCGTGTTCGAGTCGTTCGACATCGAGCGCGTCCGCGGCCTCGACCTCGTGTTCCTCGGCCTGCCCCATCAGGCGTCGATGGAATTGGCCCCCGCCCTCGTCGGCGAGGTCGGCTGCGTCATCGACCTGTCGGCAGCGTTCCGCCTGACCGACGCCTCGCAATACCCGACCCACTACGGCTTCGAGCACACCGAACTCGACCTGCTCGCCGAGGCGGTGTTCGGCCTTCCAGAACTCCACCGCAGCGAACTCAAGGGTGCCCGGCTGGTGGCCACCCCCGGCTGCCACGTCACCGCAGCCACGTTGGCGCTGCAGCCGCTCGTCGCTGCCGGCCTGGTCGAGGCGACGGGCATCATCGTCAACAACGTCACCGGCATCACTGGCGCCGGTCGTGCCCCGACCGACACGAACATGTTCACCAGCATCGACTCCAACGTCGTCGCGTACGGGCTGCTCGATCACCGACACACCCCCGAGATGGAGCAGGAGATCGGCGCCGAGCTGCTGTTCACGCCGCACCTCGTACCGATGAGCCGGGGCATCCTCGCCACCTGCTACGCCACACCGACCGTCGGCGCCGACTCGGCGACTGTCATGGCGGCGTTGCGCAGCGCCTACGCGTCGGAGCCGTTCGTCACGGTGACCGACGCGCCGCCGGCCACCAAGTCGGTCCTCGGCTCGAACGCCGCTCACGTGTCCGCTCGCGTCGACGAGCGCACGGGACGGGTCATCGCGATGTGTTCGATCGACAACCTGGCCAAGGGTGCGAGCGGTGGCGCAGTCCAGGCGGCCAACGTCGCCCTCGGCCTCGACGAGACCGCCGGCCTCGCCACGGTCGGGGTGGCTCCGTGACGGCGGACGCTGCGCTCACCGCCTCGACGCTGATCGAGGCGCTGCCGTACATCCGTCGCTTCGCCGGCAAGACGGTCGTCGTCAAATACGGCGGGAACGCGCTCGCCGGCACGTCCGAACACGATGCGCTCGCACTGTTCGCCGAGGACATCGTGATGATGCACCTCGTGGGGATGAAGCCGGTCGTCGTGCACGGCGGCGGCCCGCAGATCTCCCAACTCATGGCTCGCCTCGGCAAGGAGGCGGAGTTCGTCGACGGTCTGCGCGTCACCGATGCCGAAACCGTCGAGATCGCCCGCATGGTCCTGAAGGGCCAGGTCAACCCGCAGCTCGTCGCAGCGATCAACGTCCACGGCAACCACGCCGTCGGCGTCTCCGGTGTGGACGGACGGCTGATCCAGGCCACCGCACGCGACCCGAGACTCGGATTCGTCGGCGACGTCACCGGCATCAACACCGCCGTCATCGAAGGGCTACAGCACGACGGGTTCATCCCCGTGATCGCCACCATCGGCTGCGACGAGACCGGCCAGGCATACAACATCAACGCCGACACGGTCGCCGGCGTCATCGCCGAGGCGCTCGGTGCGGAGAAGCTCGTCTATCTCACCGACATCGAGGGCCTCCGACGCGACGTCGACGATGCGGCGAGCCTCATCCGCCAGACCACCGCCGACGACCTCGACGCGCTGATCGACGACGGCACGATCGCCGGCGGGATGATCCCGAAGGTCGCGAGCTGCACGTCGGCAGTTCGCAATGGCGTCCGCCGCTCGCACATCCTCGACGGGCGCATCGCCCACGTCCTGCTGCTCGAGCTGTTCACCGACGAGGGGATCGGCACGATGGTCGTCGCCGACGATGCCGCCCTCGAGGAGTTCCGCGCCGAACAGCACGCCGACCTCGCCACCCTCGCTCCCGGAGCTGCACGATGACCACACCGCACGACTTCCACCACGCACCGATGGACCACTGTCCGTTCATGCCGGTCTTCGGGCCGCCGGCGGTCATGTTCGACCGCGGCCGTGGCACCGAGCTGTGGGACTCCGACGGAAAGCGGTACCTGGACTTCCTCACCGGTCTCGCCGTCGTGTCGCTCGGGCACTCGAACCCGACCGTCGCCGAGGCGATCGCCGACCAGGCCGAACGGTTGATGCACGTGTCGAGCATCTTCGCCAATCCGGTGGCGACCGAGGCGGCCGTGAAGGTCAACCGACTGCTCGGCGAGGCGACCGGCCACCCCGGTCAGGTCTTCTTCGCCAACTCGGGCGCCGAGGCCAACGAGTGCGCAATCAAACTCGCCCGCAAGCACGGCGGCCGCGGACGCCACACCGTCGTCACCGCGTTCGGCAGCTTCCACGGCAGGACGCTCGCGACGCTCGCCGCCACCGGTCAGCCCGAGAAGCACGAGCCGTTCCAGCCGCTGCCCGAGGGCTTCCGACACGCCGCGTGGGGCGACCTCGACGCGCTTCGTGCGGCAGTCGACGGGTCGGTCGCCGCCGTGATGGTCGAGCCGATCCAAGGTGAGGGTGGCGTCAACCCGGCGCCTGCCGGCTACCTCGAAGGCATCCGCCAGCTGTGCGACGAGACCGGCGCGCTGATGATCGTCGATGAGATCCAGTCGGGGTTCGCCCGAACCGGCCGATGGTTCGGCTTCGAACACGCGGGTGTCGCCCCCGACGTGGTCACGATGGCGAAGGCCATGGGGAACGGCATGCCGGTCGGCGCCTGCTGGGCGCGCGCCGACGTTGCCGCTGCCTTCCAGCCAGGTGACCACGGCAGCACGTACTCGGGTACGGCAATGGCGTGCTCGGCGGTCAACGCCGTGATCGACGAGATGCAGCGGATCGACGCGCCGCGGCGCGCCGCCGAGCTCGGCGAGAAGCTCACGAAGCGCCTGTTGACGATCTACGGCGTCACCGGTGTCCGCGGCGCTGGGCTGATGCTGGGTGTGGAGCTGGCCGACGGGCTGGACGCGAAGCAGGCCTACCTCGACCTGCTCGAGGCCGGGCTGGTCGTCAACGCCGTGGCCGCCGACACGATCCGGCTGCTCCCGCCGATCACGGTCAGCGACGATGAGATCGACGAGGCGGTCGACATGATCGCGGCCGCCCTCGCCCGCCAGAGCGGCAACGGCAACGGCAACGGCGACGATGCGGGCGACGACGATGCGGACGACGACGCATGAGGCACCTCATCGATGTCGTCGACTTCGACGCGGCCGAGATCATCCAGATCCTCGATCTCGCCTCGCTGCCCCCGGCCGAGCTGGGGCTTCCCCTCGCCGAGGCGGGTGCTGCGCTGATCTTCGAGAAGCCGTCGAACCGGACGCGCCACTCGATGGAGATGGCGGTCGTGCAGCTCGGCGGTCATCCCGTCTACACCCGCGGCGAGGAAGTCGGCTTCGACACACGCGAGCCGGTCGAGGACATCGGACGCATCATGGCCGGCTACCACGCCGTCATCGCCGCCCGTGTGTTCGCCCACGCCACGGTCACCCGACTGGCCGCCTCGGTCGGCGAGGCCGCAGAGGCCGGCGAACCGACCGCGCTGGTCGTGAACATGCTGAGCGATCACTCGCATCCGCTTCAGGCGTTCGCCGACGCACTGACGATGCGCCAACGTCTCGGCACGCTCGACGGCCGCACCGTCGCGTACGTGGGTGACTGGAACAACGTCTCGCGTTCGCTGACCGAGATCTCGTTGCTCCTCGGCGCGTCGGTGCGGCTGGCATGCCCGCACGGGTTCGACGCGGGCGACGCCGAACTCGAGCGCCTCACCGGCGTCGGGACGGGCGACGTCACCCAGACCACACGGCCCATCGACGCAGTTGCCGGCGCCCACGCCGTCCACACCGACACGTGGGTGTCGATGGGGCAGGAGGCCGAGAAGGAAGAGCGCAGGCGTCAGTTCGAGGGCTACATGGTCGACGAGTCGATGATGAGCGGGGCCGTCGACGAGGCGGTGTTCATGCACTGCCTGCCTGCCTACCGAGGGTGGGAGGTGGCCGCCGACGTGATCGACGGGCCCCGCTCGGTCGTCTACCAGCAGGGCCACAACCGACTCCACGCCGCTCGGGGTGCGATGGCGTTCTGCCTCGGAGTGCGGCCATGACCACCAAGGTGCAGCGCCAGCAGGCCATCGCCCGACTCGTCGGCGAGCACGAGGTCACCAGCCAGCCGGAGTTGATCGAACTCCTCGCGAGCGAGGGGATCGAGGCCACGCAGGCGACCGTGTCGCGCGATCTCGACGACATCGGTGCGGTGAAGGTGCGAGTGCCGTCCGGCAACTCGGTCTATGCGATCCCCGAGTTCGCGCCCGATCGTGTCGCTCCCGTCGACCACCTGCGCCGAGTGATGGGGGAGTGGGTCGCCGAGGTCATCCACTCGGCGAACCTCGTCGTGCTGCGGACCCCGCCGGGTTGCGCGCATGTGGTCGCCTCCGCGCTCGACCGCAGCCGCGTCGACGGCATGATCGGCACGGTCGCCGGTGACGACACGTTGCTCTGCGTATCGGCCGACGCCGACGGCGCAGCGCTCGCCGACCGCCTCCGCCACTTCGCCGGCCTCGACTGACGACGGTGACACCCGTGACACCCCAGGACTGACCATGGATCTCAAC
>JBCBDK010000099.1:0-9418 GCA_038529675.1 Actinomycetota bacterium | reverse complement strand
CCCGGGTCAGGCGCCGGGCGACCGACACCTGGTGTGCGGCGAACCCGCACGTCGGCGTGATCAGCGACTGGCGGCGCAGCTTGGTCGCGTCGACACCACGCTCGACCAACGCACACCACAGCTCGGCGAGCTGCCGCCAGTACCGGTCGGCCGACGGGCCGGCGGGGCGGTCGGTCGGTACGACGCCCCAGGCGACCACACCGCCGTCGTCGAGGAAGCGACCGAGATAGCCGGCGTAGTCGACCAAGCCGTCGTCGACGGCGACCGACAGCAGCTTCGGTCCGCTCGACAGCATCGTGGCCACGTCGGCCGGCCCGCAGCAGTGGACACCGAACGTGGCGTCGGAAGCGGCGGCCATGGCGGTCGAGATGAGGTCGACCGCTTCGTCGGGAGCGATGGGGAAGTCCGGCGACATCAGGTCGACGAGCCACGGCTCGTCGAGGACGAAGATCTGCGGACTCGACGGGAGTGCGACGCGGATCGCAGCACCGATGTCGGTCACGTGCTGGCGAACCGCACGAGCTGCGATCGTGAACGCAGCTGAGGTTCGCAGGCCGGCACGCTGGAGCGCGACGCCGAGCGTGACCGGGCCGACGAACTGCCACTTGACCGGCTTGCCGTCGTGACCGATCGCCACGGCGAGGTCGAGGAACGCCCGCAGCCCACCGAAGGCGTCGCCGTCGAGGTCGGTGGTGATCGGCACGTCGTCGCCGAGGTGCGAGGGGTCGACGGCGAAGCTGCCGTACTGGCCGAGCGACACGCCGGGCAGGCCGGCGACCGCCTGGGCGATCATGCCCTCCGCCGGCGACCGTTGCGGCAGCGTCGGCACGGTGGCGATGTCGAACTCACCGACCGAGAACGCCGCTGCGGCGTCGGCATCGCGGTGCGGCAGGCTGCCGATGCCCATCAGCCGGCCGCCACCGATCTGGGTCACGAGCCCGGCGCCGGCGCGGGTGGCGACGTCGGACGACGAGGGCGCGAGCGCGAGATCAGTGGGGTTCGGCATCGCGACACGCGTCCCGGTCGGCGACACTCACGATGACGGATTCGTGAGTCATCGATCCAGCCTTGCACACCCACGACCATCCACGCCTGGTCGGCGCACGGTCGGCATCCGGAGCGAGGACGACCGCCGCTGCGACGCGAGTTGTCCGACTGGTCACGGACTCACGTTGGCCGCTGTGGGTCCAGGTCACCAAACTGGGCGCGTGGCTTCCGAGGATCGTGCCGAGCGAGCGCTGGGTGTGGTCGCCAGCGCGATGCCGTGGATCGCGCGGGTTGCGTGGCTCCTCGTCGCCGTGGTCGGCGGTTCCGCCGTCGAGTCGGCGGTCGACGATCGGTCGAGCGCGGTTCGCTGGCTCGTCGCCGTCGGCGGTTGGCTCGTCTTCGGCGTGGTCGCGCTGGCGCTGCTCGTGCCGTCGGTCCGGTCGTTGACCGCGATCCGTGTCCTCGGCCCGCTCGCCGCCGTCGCCGTCATCGCAACCGCCGTCGGTGGCGCGTCGGGTACGTCCATCGCACTGCTCGCTGCGCCGGCCCTCGTCGCCACTGCGACATTCTTCACCGCCGATGTCGGCCGATGGATGGTGCAGACGTCCGCATACGGCGACGAGGAGCGATTCCCCCTGCGCACGCCGGTCGCCGCCGGCCTTGCTGCGGTCGTCATCTGGGCTGCGTGGGCGACGACGGCGGTGATCGGACCGTTGGCGATCGCCGCCGCCAACTGGGCGGTCGGTGTGCCACTCGCTGTGCTGGCGATCGCTGGCGTGGTGCTGCTCACTCCACGATGGCACCGGATGTCCAAACGCTGGTTCGTGCTCGTGCCCGCAGGTGTGGTCGTGCACGATCCGCTCGTCCTGGCCGACACCGTGATGGTGCGAACGGCGCAGGTGGCGGGCATCGCGCTCGCGCGAGCGGGTACCGAAGCCGCCGACCTCACCGGACCGGCCAGCGGCTATGCGATCGAGGTCCGCACGACCGAGACCGTCACCACCGTGTTCGCATTCACGCCCCAGGAGCCGAACGGCCGGGCGATCCACATGACCGCGTTCCTCGTCGCACCGACCAGGCCCGGCGAGGCACTCCGGATGGCGGCCGACCGGCGTCTCCCGGTCGGCTGACGGTCAGGACGTCGACGCCGCGCAGATGCCGCCGCCGAGGACGCGCCGATCGGTGAGGTCGTAGAACACGACGCTCTGGCCGGGCGCGACCCGGCGCTCCGCGGTCGCCCACCGGACACTGGCACGCGTGGCACGGTCGGCGGCGCCGGCCTCCGGACCGACACCGAGCTCGACCGTGGCGCGACGCGGCGCTCCGTGGGCACTGCACTGGACGAGCACCTCGCCGCCGACCGGCGCGTCGACCCACGCGACGTCGACGACGTCGACACCCGGGTCGAGCAGATCGCGTTCGTCGCCGACCGTGACGACCGCGGCATCGACGTCGACATCGACCGCGTAGCGCTTCGGCCCACCGCCGGGGAGGCCAAGCCCCTTGCGCTGGCCGATCGTGACCATCTCGACCGCCTCCACTCGGCCGATCTCGGCGCCGTCGGTGTCGACCACGCGGGCGGGGCGAAAGGTGATGCGGTCGCCCAGGAACGTCGACCGACCGTCGGACTTGGTGATGAAGCAGACGTCCTGGCTGTCGGGTTTGTCGGCGGTCCGCAGATCGATCTCGGTGGCGAGCGCTCGAACATCGGCCTTGTCGAGATGCCCGACCGGGAACAGCGTGCGGGCGAGCTGGGCCTGGTCGAGCATGTGCACGACGTAGCTCTGGTCCTTCGCCGCGTCGTGACCGCGTTCGAGGGTGAGACGCCCGTCGTCGGTCCGACCGATGCGGGCGTGGTGTCCGGTCGCCACCGCGTCGAATCCGAGGAGGTCGGCGCGCTCGGCGAGCCGGGCGAACTTCACCGACCGGTTGCACTCGATGCACGGGTTCGGCGTCACGCCGCGTCGGTGGGCATCGACGTACGGCTCGACGACGTGCTGGTCGAAGTCGTCGCCGAAGTTGAAGACGAGGTGATCGATGTCGAGCTGCTGGGCGACACGTCGAGCGTCGTCGACATCGCTCACCGAGCAGCACCCGGTGTCGGAGTCGCCGCCCCACAGCTTCATCGTGACGCCGACGACGTCGTGGCCGGCCCGGCGGAGCAGGAGCGCGGCGACGGACGAGTCGACCCCGCCCGACATCGCGCACATCACCTTCACCCAACCCAGGCTACGGACCCGGGCGTGCGGTGGCTCGATGAGCCCGGGTTCGGCGCGTGCGGACCCGTCCGTCCGGCGCATGCGCGGGGCGGTGGATCGCCGGACACCACCCGCGGTCGAACGCTCAGCGCCGGAGTCGGGTGACGGCGTCGACGACGACGTGGACGGCGCGGTCGACGTCGGCCTGGGTCGAGGCGTGACCGACGCTCAAGCGCAGCGCGCCGAGCGCCAGGGAACGGTCGACACCCATCGCGGCGAGCACGTGGCTCGGTTCCATCGCGCCGCTCGCGCACGCCGACGCGGCCGACGCGCACACGTCGGCTTCGTCGAGCAGGAACAGCAACGCCTCCGACTCGATGCCGGCGATGCACACGTGAGCGTTGCCGGCCACCTTGCGGTCGCGGGGCACGGTCTCGACGACGTCGTCGAGGTCAGCACACAACCGGTCGACGAGTTGGTCGCGCAGCGCAGCGATGCGGCGGCACTCGTCGTCACGTTCGACGTCGGTCCGTACCATCGCCTCGGTCATCGCGACGATGCCTGCGACGTTGTGGGTACCGCTCCGTCGCTCACGTTCCTGGCCGCCGCCGATGATCAGCGGCGCGACCCGGTGCTCTGCCGCACGACCGCGCTCGACGAGCACGCCGACACCCTTCGGACCTCCGAACTTGTGGGCGCTCAGCGCGAGCAGGTCGACCGACGGCGTGATGTGGCGCAGGTCCACCCACGACGGCGCCTGCACCGCATCGGTGTGGAGCCACGCGTCGGGTGCGTGACGTCGCACGACCGCCGCGACTGCGCCGATGTCGGTGACGGTGCCGACCTCGTTGTTGACCGTCATCACGCTGACCACGTCGGCCGGGCGGCCCGAGGCGTCGAGGCGGTCGAGCACGCCGGCGAGCTCGTCGATGTCGACGTGACCGATCCCGTCGACGCCGACCACCTCGCCACCGCCGTGCTCCACCACGTCGAGCACGGCGTGGTGCTCGGCAGCAGGGCAGACGGCCACGCCGGCACGCCCGGCGAGCCGCGCCGCGGCGACCGCTCCGCCGACCGCCATGTTGTCGCTCTCGGTCCCGCAGCCGGTGAACACGACCTCGTTCGGGCGGCACCCGAGGACGTCGGCGATCCTGTCCCTCGACTCGTCGACGGCCTTGCGCGCCTGGCGGGCGAAACGGTGCGAGCCCGACGGGTTCGCGTACGAGCCGTCGAGGAACGGCAGCATCGCCTCGATCGCCTCGGGCCGCATCGGCGTCGACGCTGCATGATCGAGATAGGTGACGGTCACGACCTCACCGCCGCAGGTGCAGCGGCCGCACCAGGGGTCGAGAACCGAGCGACACCTGGCCCGTTGCGACGCTGGTATCGGGCCATCGCACAGATGAGGAAGGTCTCGGGAGCGACGCCGGTGGAGCCGGGATGGTGGACGATGACGGCCAGCCGCGTGGCCAGGTCGCGGGCCACCGACGCCCGGATCGCCGGATCCATGGAGTTCGCACGCGTCAGGAACGAGCGAACGACGGCGTACTGCGCGACCGTGATCGCTGTCGGATCGATGCTCTCGCTGAACGCCTCGTGCCCCCGAGGCGGTGAGAACCAGAACGCGGGTGTCGGCGCGTGACGCTCCGGATCGCGGACGACGATGGTCCCGGCGATGAGGTCGCCGACGCGCTGATGGCGGGGGGTGAGCGTGACGAACAGTGCGCCGGTGATGCCGCCTGGCGGGAGCACGCGGTCGACGATGCCACCCATCGCCCGCAACGTCGCGTCCTTCAGTCGGAGCGGTGAGCCGTCGACGTTGACGGCGCGGATGCCGAGCGCTGCCTTCCCCGGTGTCCGGCCGCCCCACAGCGTCTCGAACGCGACTGGATACACGAACAGGGTCCCGAACAGCACGATGGAGAACAGCGTCACCGAGCTCGAGTCGTCACCGAACGCGACGAGCACCAGGAAAATCGACACGACGAACAGCAGCACCATCACCACGACGAGGTCGATGAGCGCCGCGAGGATCCGGGAGGCGAACCCGGCGGTCCGCACGTCGAGCACGACCGCCTCGGGGGTGATGATCCCGTCGTGGACGTACGCCGCGACGTCGTTGGATGCAGCCATGTGGCATCACCGTACCCACCGTGCGGCGACGGGGTACGGTGACCGGCGATGGACGTCGACGCCTTCGTCGCGACACACCAGCACTCCTGGTCGCGGCTCGCAGCGCTGACGGAGCGGGCGCGGAAGGTACGCCAGCTGCGGCCCGAAGAGCTCGATGAGCTCGTGTCGAGCTACCAGCGAACGAGTGCACACCTCGCACAGGCTCGACTGAGCTACGGCGCTGATGACCCGGTGGTCGGGCGGCTGACCTCGATCGTCGCCGCCGCGCACGGGGTGATCTACCGCCGCCGGGAGACCCGGCCCGGCCGGGCGGTCGCACGGTTCCTCTGGCTGACGTTCCCCGCGTCGATGTGGCGGATCCGCTGGTTCATCGTCGTCGCGGCACTCGTCACGATCGTGCCCTGGGTGATCTTCCAGGTGTGGATCGGCGTGTCCCCCGACGCCTTCGACCTCACGGCGGACGAGGCCGTCCGCACCAGCTACATCGAACGCGACTTCGAGCAGTACTACTCGTCGCAGCCCGCACAGAACTTCGCGAGCCAGGTCTTCTTCAACAACGTGCGTGTCGGCATCCTCGCGTTCGCCGCAGGGATCCTGCTGTGCGTGTTCACCGTGTTCGTCCTCGCCTTCAACGGCGCGAACGTCGGCATGGCCGGCGGGCTCTTCACCCACGTCGGCGAATGGGAGCGGTTCTGGGGTCTGATCCTCCCCCACGGACTCCTCGAGATCTCGGCGGTGATCGTCTCGGGTGCTGCAGGGCTCCGCCTCGGCTGGTCGGTGATTGCGCCCGGCGACGCGACGAGGTGGCAGGCGGTCACCGCGCAGGGCCGCGACGTCGGCAACGTGGTGATCGGTCTGGTCGTCGCCTTCGGGGTGGCGGGCCTGATCGAAGGCTTCGTCACCGGGCAACCGTGGCCGACGAGCGTTCGCGTCGGGATCGGTGTCCTCGCCTTCATCGCCTTCTGGGGTTGGACGATCGCCTACGGCCGGCGTGCGAACGCAGCCGAAGCCGTCGGCGCACATCGCTGACTCAGGACCACCCGGTCACGACCGGGTGACCACCGCAACGACTGCGTCGGCGACCGCGCCCGGGTCGGGTCCGCCGAGCAACCCGGCGGGCACTGCGTCGAGATCGAGGTCGTCGGGCAGCTCGCCCGGGTCGACGAACCGCCGGATCGGATCGGGTTCCCAGCGTCGGAGGTACAACCCCTGGAAGCGAGCGACCTCGCGGGTCCGCCGTTGCGACAGCCCGACGATCTTGCGGAGTCCACCGGCGGTCTCGCGGCGCACCACTTCGCCCGGGCCGATTCCCGCGAAGCACACGACTCGACCGTGCGCTCGGGCGACGAGCGGACCGCGATGGACGTCGAGGTCGCCAACGCCCAGCCCGGTCAGTGCGCTCGCCCACGACGCACCGACCCAGTCGAACGCACGGTTGACGTCGTCCGACCACTGCGGATGGCCACGGGGGATCAGCACGTCGACCCAGCAGCTCTCGTCCGGCTCGACCACGACGATCCCGCCACCGCTCCGGCGACCGCTCACCTCGAAGCCGGCGGCGGATGCCGCGTTCGCGTCGACGATGTCGGTGCGCTGCGACGACCCGACCACGATCGCCGGCCGCGTCACCCGATGGATCCAGACCGCCGGACGGTCGTCGGCCAGCACCGGTGGTCGATGGTGGAAACCGTGCGCGTCGCCGTGCGACCGCTCGACCGACCAACTCGAGTCGTGCACGTCCGGATCGGACAGGTCGGCGTCGGACCCGGAGCCGGACCGACCCGAGCCGGACCCTGCGCCGTCGCTCACAGCCGCCCCCTGGCCTTGAGCTCGAGGTAGCGGTCGACGACGTCGACGGCGAGGCGACCCGGTGCTGCGTCGATCACGATGGCGCCGGTCGCGGACAGCGCGGCAGCTGTGCGGTCGCGTGCGTCGAGCGCCGAGACCGCGGCTGCAGATCGGTACGCGGTCGTCACGTCGACCTGCGCGTCGCGTGCGACGTTCGCAAGGTCGGCGCGCCCCGGTGCGAGCACGGCCGCGGGCCCGGCCGGACCGACGGGCTCGGCTGCCGCCCACGCCGCGACATCCGGGTCGCGGACGGCAGCGACCACGACGAGGTGGGTGCGGGTCAGTGTCCGGAGCGCCGGGAGCAGCGCATCGTCGGCGACGGTCTCGACCAGGTCGGTGAACACGACGAACAGCGAGCGGCGGCGGAACCGGGACGCCGCCGCCGTGAACGCCGACTGGTACGCGCTCTCGTCGTACTGCCCGTCGAGCAGATACATCGCCTCGGCGACCCGACCGAACTGCGAGGCGCCGTTCGCTGGGGGAACGATCGCCCGGACCTGCCGGTCGAACGTGACCAGGCCGACGTTGTCGCCGAGACGGCGAGCGACCGACGTCAACCCGAGCACTGCGTCCATCGCGTGCTCGACCCGGGGTGCGCCAGCCACCATCCCGGACATCACCCTGCCGTTGTCGAGCAGTGCGATGACGTGCTGGTTCCGCTCCGCTCGATACTCGCGAACGATCGCCTTCTGCTGCCGGGCTGTCGCCGCCCAGTCGACGCGGCGGATGTCGTCACCGGGCCGGTACTCGCGCAGCTGGTCGAAGTCGGTACCCGTCCCGCGCGTGCGCACACTCCGCAGCCCGGTCTCGAGCGGGATCCGCAGGCGCGACGCCAGCTCGTCGCGCGACGGGTGGGCAGGGAGCACGGCGAGCGAATCGTGAACCATCCGCGTCTGGTGTCGCCACATCAGCCGAAGTGGTCCGACCGTGCGCACCGTGATCGCGCCGAACGGAAACCGGCCTCGTCGTCTCGGCCGGATGGTGGCACCGAACCGATGCTGGCGACGGCCGGCGAGCACGAACTGCGACGCCCGGCGGCTCGCGCCGAGGCTCGGCCACACGCTGTCCGCGACCGTGACCCGCATGGTCCGGTCGGACCGATTGCGGACGACCCAGTTCACCGTGGAGGACTCCCCGAGCGTGAGACTGCCCGGGAGATGTCGCTCCACCTCGACGCGACGTGGCGAGGGCGCCGCGAGCGTGTCGATCACCAGCAGCAACGCCACGCCGCCGAGCGCAACACCGAACATCCGCCAGTCGTCGACCCGACCGAGGGCCAGGGGGATCGAGACGAACGCGACCGCGACCGCGGCCAGGCCGGTCGGCACCGGCACACTGCGCAGGGTGCGCGGCGAGGACCTGCTCGGGGGCGGCGACGTTCGACTCATCAGCTCGATCGTCAGCGCGGCGTCGGCACCGTGGCGAGCAGCCCGTCGAGCACGGCGTCGGCCGCGGTTCCTTCGAGTTCGAGTTCCGGTCGGACGAGCAGTCGGTGCCGGAGCGTCGGTTTCGCGATCGCCTTCACCTCGTCCGGCGTGACGAAGCCCCGCCCGGACAACCAGGCCCACGCCTTCGCGGCGTGCAGCAGCCACGTCATGCCGCGCGGCGACGCACCGAGCTGCAACGACGGGGACTCCCTCGTGGCGCGGCCGAGTTGCACGATGTAGCGGAGCACGGCCGGCTCGACCGTGATCGCGTCGATCTCGGCGCGCGCACGCGCAAGATCCTCGGGCGTCGCCACCGCACGGACCAACGATGCGGTGTCGTGCGGGTCCATCCCGCCGTGATGTCGCTGGAGCATCTCGAGTTCCTGCTCCTCGGTGGGATACCCGACGACGAGCTTGAACAGGAACCGGTCGAGTTGTGCCTCGGGCAACGGGAACGTGCCCTCGTACTCGACGGGGTTCTGCGTGGCGATCACCAGGAACGGGTCGGGGAGCCGATGCGTCGAGCCCTCGATCGACACCTGCCGTTCCTCCATCGCCTCGAGCAGCGCCGCCTGCGTCTTGGGCGGGGTCCGGTTGATCTCGTCAGCGAGGAGCAGGTTGGTGAACACCGGTCCCTCGCGGAACCGGAAGTTCGGCGCCTGCCCGGGCGTCTGGTCGAGCACCGACAACCCGACCACGTCCGACGGCATCAGATCGGGGGTGAACTGCACGCGGGTGAACCGCATGTCGAACGCAGCGGCCAGCGTCTTGGCGAGCAGGGTCTTGGCCACGCCGGGGACACCTTCGAGGAGTACGTGGCCGTCG
>JBCBDK010000098.1:0-9509 GCA_038529675.1 Actinomycetota bacterium | reverse complement strand
CGACGAGATCGCTGCCCTCGCACAGCACGATCCGCTCGTCGCCCTGCTCGGCGATCCAACGCATCCGGGTTCCCGAGAGCGGACCGTCCTGGGTGTCGCTGGCGGTGCCGAGCAATCGCACCGAGGCGTACTCGCCACCGGTGATGTACTCGGCATTGTGATCGGGCGCGAGGATCGTGGCGTCGGGCAGCGACTCGCCCTCCGGGACCTCGAGCATCGTGAGGAGTGCGACGTCGGTCGATGCCGAACCGTCGACGTCGACGGCGACGAAGCGGACCTCGTGGTCGCCGGCACCGAGCGTGTTCGCCGGGATGGTGGACCGATGTCCGGTCGCCTCGAACACGACGCTGCCGTCGCTGCTGCGTGTCACCGTCCAGCTCGCGTTGGCGTCGGGCACCGGGTCTTCCCAGGCTTCGGGGTCCGACGACGAAGCATCGAGCACGACGGGTTCGACCGTGTAGCGGTAGGTGTTCGCGGCAGGGCTGGTGATGCTGGCCGCCGGTGGGGTGTTGGCCACGTCGATCGTGAGGGTCTTCGTCGCCGCGATGCCCATCACATCGGTCGCGGTGGCGATGAAGGTGTGTCGGCCGGAGCCGAGCTCGCTGAGCCCGACCGGGTCGGTCGTCGGCGTCGCGTTGACGACATCCCCGCCGGCGCGCCGCCACTGGATGGGCAGGTCGAGCCCGGCGAAGTTCTCGGCGGAGGCGACGAGGTCGATGAAGTCGAACGGGCCGATCACGTCGTCGTCGGTCGGGGACTCGATCGTCAGCGTCGGGAACTCGTAGTGCCGGCCCATTGCGGTAGCGACGGCGCGGTACGCATCGACGCGACGGGTGTGGCCGGTGACCTCAGCGCCGAGCGAGTCGGTGTGGGCGGTGTCCTTCATGACCTGCCAGACCTGCTTCGGGCCGAGGTTGGGGTTTGCGGCCATCACGAGGGCGGCAACGCCGGCGACGACCGGCGATGCGAACGACGTGCCGCACGAGGACTTGGTCGTGCCGTCGCCAGGAACGTCGGGGTTCGACAGTGCGATGACGCAGTGGGGTCCGTAGATCTCGACGGATCCACCGCCGGTCTTCGAGCCGTAGTTGGAGTTGTCGTGGCGAGCGGTCGGCTCCGCGGTGTCCACCCCGCCGACGCACACCACGCCCTCGATCTCGCACGGGATGGTGAGCGCGTCGTTGGAGTCGACGTCCACGCCGGCGTTGCCCGCGGAGGCGAACGACAGCACGCCGTGGTCGTCGCGGATCCCACGGAACCAACGTCCGTACCTGCGTTCGGCGGATCCCTGGAACGCCGTCACGTTGCCGCTGAAGCTCATGTTGACGATGTCCACGCTGCGATCCTTCGCCAGGTTGCGAATCGTCTTGAGCTGCTTGCGCATCGAGCCGCCGCGGTCGTACGCAACGAGTTCGGCGACCGGCGCGGCAGGCCCTGCGGTGCCGAACCCGTTGTCGATGCGACCCATCGCCGCCATCGTCACGTCGGTGCCGTGGAACGGGCACGGATTGCCGCCACTGCACGCATCGGAGTTCGGAGTTCGCCAGTCCCTGCCGTGGATCTCGGCCACCGCCGGGAAGTCGGCGTTCGGGAAGAACCCGTTGTCGGCGATCAGCATCCGCACCTTGTTGCCGACGCCGCCGCGTCCGTAGAGCAGCTGCCACGCTGCGTCGATACCGGTCTGCTGGGGCTTCGTCGACGAGATCCACGACCACTCGAACACGTCGGGTCGGGCAGGGTCCTCGGTTGCCGTTCCCTCGCGGATGCCCGTCGGTTCGGTGAGCCAGTTGAGGGTGACGTCGGTGCCGTGGACGGCCGCTTCGTTGGCCGCGATCGCGAGGAGTGCCACGGCGTCGGGGTCGCTCGCCGCGAACTCTCCGTCGTGGTGCGGTTCGATCGCCAGCATGTCAGCAGCGACACGGTCGAGGTCTGCGGTGGCGGCGTCGACGGCGACGAGGTAGTCGGTCGGGTCGCCGTCGGTGCCGGGCTCGGTCGTGTCGAGAACCGTCCCGTGCCGACGATCGAGGAAGGCGTCGAGCTCGTCGGTGTCGTGGAACGCGACGGCCAACTCACCGAGGACGATGTCGCTCTCGGTGCCGCCGGTCGACCGAAGGCGCGCCGTCGGGCGGGGTGCGTCGCCCGGCTCGAGCCCGTCGATCGTGTCGGACGCCGGTGCGAGGGTGGCATCGACGACGACGTCGAGTTGGTCCGGTGAGGGCGGCACCGCAGGGGGAGGGAGATCCGGTTCGGACGGTGGCTCGTCGTCGACGACGATGTCGGGGAGCGGAGCAGCGTCTGGCGCGATGGCTGCGGCATCGGCTCGGGGGAGCACGTCGTCGTCGCTGGCATTCGAGCCACTGCCCGTCGAGAGCGAGGTGACGACCAACGCGGTCGCCGCGACGGCTGCGACGCCGGTCCAGGCGCCGATCGCGAGTCGGACGTTACGGGCCCGGTTCCCGTTGGTGGAGCCGAGGACGGTCGAGTCGTGAGTGGTGGAGTTCGTACGCATGGCGGAGTCCTTTCGGTGGATGCGCGGGTGGCGGTTGCCGTGGCTGTCGACGGTCCAGAGCGATCGGCGCCGGGCGTCTCGCGCTTTCTTCTCGCAGAAATCGCGAGATGGTCCGAGGTCTGCGCTCTGGACCCTCGACGCCGAGAGGAGATCCGCCATGTCCACCATCCATCAGCACCCGTCCACCGACGGTCACCCGTCGATCGACCCGCATCCGACCGTCGACCCGCGCCTGTCGACCGCGCGACAACCGAGCGTCGACCCGCGCCTGTCGACCGCACCACAACGGACTGTCGACCCGTCCGATGCCGTCGACGGCCTCACATCGAACGATGAGAGGTCTGCGCCGGTCGGTCTCATCGCCGGCGCGATCGCCGCCACACTGCTGCTCGTCGCCGTTCTCGCCTGGACGGTGCTCCGATCGGGGGAAGACGCGCAACCGGTCCCGGATGCTGCGCCGACCGTCGACGCCGTCGGTGCGTCACCTGAGTCGCCGGTTTCTCGTCCGGATGCTGACGTCGTCGAGGGAGCCGACGGCGACGCGGCGCTGCCGGTCGACGTGGTGTCGGGGCCGCCCGACGTCGACGCAATCGACCCGAGGGCCCCTGCTGATCGCGAGGTGCCGGCCGGTCCCGAGTCGCCCGTCGACGCGCCCGACCCCGTCGCCGAGCCGCCGGCACCATCCGGCCCCGCCAACACACCGGAGCCGGAGCCGCAGGCCCCTGCACCGATGCTCGCCGCGCAGGCGACGTACGAGCTCGATCCGGGCGTGACCGGGTTGTCCATCACGCTCCAGAACCAGGGCGACGCCGCACTCGAGTACGACCTGCTCAACGTCGGCGACGGCTACACCGCCGATGTGCCGGTCGGTGAGATCGACGCCGGCGGCCTCGCCTCGATCTGGCTCGATCTCGACGTGTCGCCGGCGGGTCAAGGGCCGACGCCGTTCACCCGGATCGTGGAGGTCGACTCGAACGGCGGCACCGCCGACATCACCATCTCCGGGCAGGTCGAGAAGCCCGGCTTCCTCGTGGTCGAGGCCGACTCGGTGCCGCTCGTCGACTTCCGGGCCACGGTCGCCTTCACGAACGTCGGTGGCCTGCCACTCCAGATCACCGACGTCGCAGCGCCGGGCCTCACGCTGTCGCCGATCCCCGACGCGATCGCTGCCGGTGAGACGCTCGAGATCGAGCTCGCACTGTGCAACGGTGATCCGCTGCCGCCCGGGTCGTTCTCGTACCCGCACCCGACGACGCCCGGCATGCTGATTCATCAGCTCGCTGCTCACGTTCACCTGACGACCGACGTCAATGCGGAGGTCGTGACACTCAGTGGCACGGTGGTGCAGCTCGACCGGCCCTCCTGCGAGCCGGTCGTCGCCGTTCCGACGAACGACCTTGTACTGGGCGGCTGAGCCTGCGGTGTGGAATGCTCCGGTGATGAGCGACGCAGCGATGTACGAACCCGTCCTCGGCCTCCGCAAAGGAGGCAAGGCGGTCGTCCTGCTCACCTACCGCGGCGATTGGTGACCGTACTGCTGTGGCCAGCTCGTGCGGCTGGCATCGCAACAGGATCGGATCCGCGCCGCGGGCGGCGAGGTGATCGCGGTGAGTGTCGACTCGGACGAACGCCAGGCGGCGATGTACCGCCGTTGGCCGACGCCGGACGTGCAGTACGTGTCGGATCCGGGTGGTGAGACGATCCTCCAACCGATCGGACTGTTCGACCCGGAGGAACGTGGCGGCATCGCGCTCCCCGGGCTCATCGTCCTCGACCCTGACGGCAACGAGACGTTCGCCTATCGCGGCCGCGACTTCGCCGACCGCCAGGAGGACGACGACGCGATCGGTGCGCTCGAGGCGCTCGGTCTCGGCGCACTCGACGCCGAGGTCGGTGGGCCCGTCGACGAATCGGTCGACGTCGAGCAGAAGGGTGCGTTCACGCCGCGGATCCTGATCCCGTACTTCAAAGGGAACCGATTCGGTGCGGTTGCGATCCAGTCACGTGCCGAGGGCGACGAGGCGAAGCGCCTGGCACGGGAACATCGCGTCATGTGCGACGGCATCCTCGAGGCCTGGTCCTCGCTGACCGGCTAGGACGGGCGTCGCGTCGTCAGTCGACGAGGGACTGCGAGACGAGCTGCTTGAGTTCGGAACGGAGCGGATGTGTGTCGCTCGGCAGGAGTTGCGTGAGGAACACGACGGCGAGGTCCTCGACCGGATCGCACCAGAACACGGTGCTGGCAGCACCGCCCCACGAGAACTCGCCGACCGACGACGGGACCTTGTTGGCAGCAGGGTCGAGCGTGACCGAGAACCCGAGCCCGAAGCCGACGCCGTCGTAGCTGGTCTCGGCGAAGAGCGGCCGCCCGAACGCTTCGAGGTCCGCGTTGGCGGGCAGGTGGTTCGTCGTCATCCAGTCGACGGTGCGCGGTGAGAGCAGGCGGGTGCCGTCGAGTTCGCCGCCTCGAAGCAGGAACGAACAGAAGCGGAGGTAGTCGGCCATCGTTCCCCACAACCCGCCGCCACCGCCGAGCATCGTCGGCGTCGACGACGGGGTCGGGCTGCGCATCTGATGGGCGAGTCCGGTCTCGGCGTGTGGCACGAACAGCGCCGCTGCTCGGTCCTGGCGGTCGGCGGGGACGTGGAAGTCGGTGTCGACCATGCCGAGCGGGTCGAGGACGCGCGACCGGAAGAAGTCCGCGAGCGACTGCTCCGACAGCACCTCGACGATGCGCCCGAGCACGTCGGTCGACACGCCGTACAGCCACTCGGAGCCGGGCTGGAACGCAAGCGGCATCGACGCCCAGCGATCGCAACACTCGGCCAGGTCGAGCCCCTTCGGCACACCGAACTCGAACCCGGCGGCGCGATAGATCGCGTCGGTGACGTGCGAGTGGTGGAACCCATAGGTGAGACCCGACGTGTGGGTGAGTAGGTGCCACATCCGGATCGGCTCCGCCTGCGGCTCCGTGACCGGCCGGTGGCTCGGGCCGGTTCGATACACCGGCGTGGTCGCGAACGCAGGGAGGAACGCGGCGATCGGCGTCTTCAGCTCGAACGCTCCCTCCTCGTACAGCATCATCGCCGCCACCGACGTGATCGGCTTCGTCATCGAGTAGAGCCGCACGATCGTGTCGTCGGTCCACGCGCCGCCGGCCGCTGCGTCGTCGCGCAGATCGCGGTGCCCGTACGTCGAGTGATGGGCAACCTGTCCATGGCGGAGCACCGCCATCTGCCAGCCCGGCAGCCGCCCGTCGTCGACGTAGCGAGCGAGGTGGCGGTCGATGCGTCCGAGGCGATCCTGGTCCAGTCCGACGGCGGTCGGATCGGCCGCGACGATGGGTCCGGCGAGCGTCATCGGGCGAGCATCGCAGACCCGGGTCCGCCGATGGACATCGATCGTCGACTCGCTCGTCTGCCGACGCGCTCCACGAACTCGGTGTCGGCCCGGCTGCTCAGGCGGCGAGGCGCCGTCCGTCGAGACGGGTCGCCACCGCACGCCAGCCGACGAGGAACACGCCGAGGAACGTCGCTGCGACCACGACGAACGACGCCGCGGTGCCGTCGTCGAAGACGAGGCCGCGCAGGAGCATCCCGATCGCCAGCGTCGTCGCCCACACCGCGACGCCGTTGGGCAGCGACACCGGGCGTTGCCAGACCCGCCACGCGAGCCACGCCACGGCGAGCCCGATCAGGAACGGGGCAGCGGTGCCGACCAGCCCGGACACGGCCTCGTCACGATCGTGGTTGCGTCGCCCGATGGCGACGAACGCGACGACGATCGCCGTGTCCAACGCTGCAGCGACGGGGACGTTGCGGGCCAGGCGATCCGACACGTGATCAGTCTGCCACCGGGTTCGCCTCGGCCGGCCGCGTCAGTCGTCGGCACCTGGCGACCGACAGCGTCAGTCGTCGGAGCGTGAGCCGCCTGCGTGCCCGTCGTCCCACCGCCCGCCGTCGGTGTTTCAGCCGTCGGCGGCGAAGCCCCCGAGGGTGCCTTTGAAGAACAGCAGCGGCACCGGCGGCTCGCCGTCGTGATCCGCGTCGGCGTCGAGCGCGCCGACCCGGCCGAGCACGAAGTGGTGGTCGCCCATGTCGTACACGTGCTCGATCGAACAGTCGATCCATGCGACGGCACGATCGAGGATGGGCGATCCGGACGGGGCTGCGTGCCAGTCGACGCCCTCGAAGCGGGTTGCGTCGGTCCCCGACTTGGCGAACTTCCAACACAGATCACCCTGTGCGTCGGACAGCACGTTCACGCAGAAGCTGCCCGCCGTGGCCATCGCATCCCAGGTCGTCGACCCGATCTGGGGGAGGAACCCGACAAGCGGCGGGTCGAGCGACACCGAGGTGAACGACCCGATCGTGAACCCGATCGGTGCGCCGCCATCGTTCCGGCCGGAGACGATCGTGACGCCGGTGGGGAAGTGGCCCATGATCGTCCGGAAGTGCCCGGAGTCGAAGCCGTGTTCGTGCTGCTGTTCGCCGTCGCTCATTCCGGCCGACACTACGCTCTCGGCATGTCCGGCGAGGGCGTCGACCGTGACGCTGGGGAGGGTGTCGCCGGCAGCGCCACCGGGCGCGTCGCCGCCCAGAAACGCGAGCTCCGTCGAACGATGCGAGCGGTTCGCGACCAACTCGACGATCGCAATCGCCGGTCGGCTGCCGTGGCGGACCGCCTCACCCGGCTCGTCGCGGCGCACCGTGCGAGGCGGGTGGTGGCGTACCGCGCGGTCGGCAGTGAGGTCGATCCGATTCGAGCGGTTCGGTGGTTCGAGGCGCGCGATGTCGAGGTCGTCCTTCCCGACGCGGTACCCGGGGCCGAGCAGCCCGTCGCCGGCGACTGGCCCGACCTCGTCGCGCTTCCCGGTCTCGCGTTCACGGCGGCCGGCGATCGCCTCGGGCAAGGCGGCGGTTGGTTCGACCGGTTCGTCGCCGATCGCCGGGCCGACTGCCTGCTCGTCGGCCTCGGGTTCCTGCCGCAGATCCTCGACTCGCTGCCGGTCGCCGCACACGACGTGCAACTCGATTGCGTCGTCACCGAGGATCGGACATGGTGGGCGCCGTGAACGAGCCTGCCGTCGCAGCGCTGCCCGCCCCGGTCGCAATCACCCGCGAGGAGCTGGATGCTGCGCTCGCCATCGTGCGTCGGTGGGTGCCGCCGACCCCCGCCCAACGGTGGCCACTCCTCGACCTCGAGGCCGGTTCGCCGGTCACCGTCAAGCACGAGAATCACACGCCGGTCGGTGCCTTCAAGGTCCGTGGCGGGCTCGTGTACCTCGACCGGTTGGTGCGTGAGCAGCCCGATGTACGCGGCGTGGTCAGTGCCACCCGAGGGAACCACGGCCAGAGCCTGGCGTTCGCCGGACGTGCGCACGATCGTGACGTGACCATCTTCGTGCCGCACGGCAACAGCCGGGAGAAGAACGCAGCGATGCGAGCACTCGGCGCCGAGGTGATCGAGGTCGGCACCGACTTCCAAGCGGCGCGAGAAGCCGCTGCCGAGTACGCCGAGCAGCACGGCCTCCACCTGGTTCCGCCGTTCCATCGCGATCTCGTCCTCGGGGTCGCGACGTACGCACTCGAGCTGTTCGACCACGCCGGACGATCCGCCGAGCCGATCGACACGGTCTATGTCCCGGTCGGCATGGGCTCGGGTATCAACGCGCTGATCGTCGTGCGCGACCTGCTCGGGCTCGACACCGAGATCGTCGGTGTCGTCGCCGAGGGCGCCGACGCGACACGCCGCTCGTTCGACGCCGGCGCCGTCGTGACGACCGAGGCGGCGCGAACCTTCGTCGACGGCGTCGCGACCCGCTCACCAGATGCAGCGGCGATCGCCGGCATCCTCGCCGGTGCGGCGCGCATCATCGCCGTGCCGGACGACGCCGTGGCCGCAGCGATGCGGACCGTGTTCCGCACGACGCACAATGTCGCGGAATCGGCTGGTGCGATCGCGCTCGCGGGTCTGCTCTCCGAGGCGCCCGAGCGTCGAGGTCACGCTGCGTTCGTCCTGTGCGGTGGCAACGTCGACTCCGACCAGCTCGCCTCCGTGCTCGCCGGGGGCACGCCAGCGCCCTGACGCAGTCCGCGGCGTCCAGCGCGCAGGTGCTGTCGGCCGCGGCCGCCTCGGGTTCATCTCCGGTGTCGGCTTCCCGGGGCGCCGGTGAGCGATCGGCGTTCAGGCGTCGTCGCCCGGCTGTGCGCGCAGTCGTCGGGCGAGCAGCTCGACCACCGGATCGTGGATGGCGCCACGCCGACGGGCCAGCACGAGCCGACGTCGGAGGAGTTCGGGCCCGGCGACCAGGCCGTCGCCGGCCGTGCCGGGGGTCGTGTCGACCTGGCTGCGCGGAAGCACCGTCCAGCCGAGTCCCAGCCGGACCATCTCACGGATGACGTCGGGTTGATGCGACTCGGCGGCGACGTCGATCGTCGCGCCGGCTGCGGTGAGCGCCGCCTCGACCTGGCCGCGCGTGTGCGACCCGGACGGGAACAGCACCCACGGCCCCCAGTCGGCCGCCGGGCGGCTCGGCAGCTCACCCGGCGGTGCGAAGACGGCCAGTGGCTCGCTGAGCAGCGATGCCAGGTGGAGGTCGTCCACGTGGCCCGGCGGCTCGACGCACACGACGAGGTCGAGATCGCCGGTCCGCACCGCGTCGACCAGCGTGCGCGACGGTGCGACGACGAGGGACACGTCCACTTCGGGATGGACCGCCCGGAACCCGCGGAGCACGTCGGGGAAGTGGACGACGGCGGCGACGTCGATCATGCCGAGCCGAACGGCGCCCGTGACGCCGTCGCGCAGCCGGTCGCGCCACGCGACCAGGTCACCGGTGAGCGCCAGCACCTGGTGCGCGTGGTCGACGACCGGTCGGGCCGCGTCGCGAACGAGCCGACGACGACCGGCGCGCTCGAACAGCTCGACCCCGATGCGGCGCTCGAGCTCGGCGAGCCCCTGCGAGAGCGCCGACGCACTGACGCCGACATCGGCAGCG
>JBCBDK010000097.1:0-9557 GCA_038529675.1 Actinomycetota bacterium | reverse complement strand
AAGAGCGACAGGAGCAGGAACCCGATCGTCCATCCGATCAGCGCCCAGAGCATGTCGGCGCCGAACACGAGGATCAGAGCCGGCACCCCGAGGAAGCTCGCTGCGGACATCGCCTCGCCGCACACGGCGAAGGCGTTCCACGCCGGGTGGACCGACCGCGACGCGACGAAGAAGTTCGAGGTCGTCCGCGCGTAGCGAAGCCCGGCGGTGCCGAGCACGAGTGTCAGGACCGTCACACCGAGCACGGCGGCGATCGGCATCAGCGAGCGTCTCCCGGTGTGCTCCCGCCGGCACTGCGATCCCACGCCTCGCGTTCCCAGGCGTCGTCGGGGCGCTCGGCGGACGGATGATCGTGTGCCCACTCGTCCTCGATCCGCTGCGCCGCGCGCTCGTGGAGGAACGCGAGGAACACGACCGAGAACAGCCCGAGCGGACCGAGCAGCAGCCATGGCAGCGGAAGGAGGCCCAGTGGTCGCCAGTCGCTCAGTGCGGGGACCCGGTCGAGGAGGAGCGCGAACGCGATCAGCGGCCCGACGATGGCGACGAAGAAGCGAACCGACGTGCGCCGTTGCCGTCGCATCAGCGCGAGCACGTCGTCGGTGTCGACCGTGTAGCCGCGGACGTGCCCGCCGAACGATCGGGCTCGATCGTGGCGGCGCGCGAGAGCGGTCCGCGGATGCAGCACGACGCGCCGGCGATCGCTCGACGCGTTCGGCGCCTCCCCCATGGGTCGCCGATCGTAGGTCAGCGACGAACGCCGTGCGCTTGACAAGAACATCAGTGACAACTAATCATTCGTCATGGCTGATGTTTCGACGGCGCTGGCGGCGGTGCACGACCCGACGCGTCGAGCGATCCTCGAGCACCTGCGTTCGGGCGAGCGCAGCGTGCGTGAGCTCACCGACGTGCTGCCGGTGACCCAACCCGCCGTCTCCCAACATCTGCGGGCACTGCGCGCCGCCGACCTCGTCACCGTCCGGCCCGACGGAGCACGGCGCCTGTATCGCATCGACCGCGACGGGCTCGCGAGCGTCCGATCGTGGGTCGACTCGTTCTGGGACGACGCACTCACCTCGTTCGTCGAGCACGTCGAGCGATCATCCGACCGCGATGTCGAGAGCGACGGTCCCGACGGCGAACGAGAGGAGCCGACATGACCGATCCGGTGAGTCCACCGGTGATCCGAAGCGCGTGGGTGGCCCGGCCCGTCGCCGACGCCTTCGCCGTGTTCACCGACGAGATCGGTGCGTGGTGGCCGGTGCCGACCCATGGCGTCTTCGGCGATCGATCCGGTGGCGTCGGCTTCGATGCCGGTCGTCTGGTCGAGCGAGCGGTCGACGGCGACGAGAGCATCTGGGCCGAGGTGCTCGACTGGGATCCTCCGCACCGGATCGAGCTCGACTGGCACCCGGGCCGCGGCGCTGACGAGGCGACGACGGTGTCGATCACGTTCACCGCCGTGGACGACGGCACCCGCGTCACGATCGAACACCGCGGGTGGGAGCGACTCGGTCCCGACGCGATCGAACGTCGCCGCGCGTACCGCGGACCCAACGCGTGGGGCGCCGTGCTCGATCACTTCGGTGACGTCGCCGAGGCCGACCACGCCGCGCTCGCCGAGCTCGTTGCCGCCCAGACACGGTTCGCGGGCGCCGCATCCGACGCGCTCGCGTCCGACGTGGTCGACCGGGACTCGCGCGCCGACGAGCAGCCCGTCGACGGCTGGGACGAACGTCGCGTCGTCGCACACGTCACGCTCAACGACCTCGAGATGATCCGCGTCTGTCAGGCGCTCGTGCATGGGCTCGACGCCCGATTCGAGAACGAACTCGCACAGTCGCCCGAGGTGCTCGATCGGTGGGTCGCGGCAGCCGGCGACGACACCCAGCTGCTCCGTCGTCAACGCTCGATCGCGGTCCAGGTCCGAGCGGCCCTGGCCCGACTCTCGACCGAACAGCTCGCCGCCGAGGTCCCGTGTCGACTCACGAGCGACGGTGCGGTGATGGTCGACGGACCTCGGCCGTGGGGTGCGATCGCGATCGACGTCCAGACCCGTCACCACCTCCCTGATCACACCGAACAGCTCCGAACGCTCGCCCAGCGCTGACCGGCCGATCGCCGCGACGGGGCGGGACTAGCGTCGTGCTCCGTGTCTGGGAACGTCTCGGGGTTGTGTGTCGTCGTGGTCGACGACGAGGAGTTGGCTCGCGACGACCTCGCCTGGCTGCTTCGCCGCAACGACTCGGTGGGCGAGGTGATCACCGTGGCGAGCGGGCAGGACGCGCTGCGGCTGCTGACCGACCGTGACGACGTCGACGCGCTGTTCGTCGACATCCAGATGCCGGGACTCGACGGCGTCGAGCTGGTCAAGATCCTGCGGAACTTCAGGTCGCCGCCGCCCGTGGCGTTCGTGACCGCCTACGACGAGTACGCGGTCGACGCCTTCGATCTCGACGTCTGCGACTACCTGAAGAAGCCGGTCGACCAGGACCGGCTCGAGGAGACCCTTCGTCGTATGGCGGTGCGTGCCGCGCAGATCGACCCGGCCGCTGGCCCATCGCCGAACGCCGGTGGCGTCGACGCCTCGCCGACCGGTGCGCTGCCCACGCTCGTCGCTCGCGTCGGCAACCGATCGTTCACCGTCGATCGTGACGACGTGGACGTGGTGGAAGCGTCGGGCGACTACGTCCGCATCCGCGCCGCCGACGAGTCGTTTCTCGTTCGCGAATCGATCTCCTCGCTGACCAGCGCGTGGTCTGCGTGCGGCTTCGTGCGGATCCATCGGAGCTTCCTCGTCCGCGGCGAGGCGATCACCGAGGTTCGCAACGTCGATGGCAAGCGATCGGTCCAGGTCGCCGGGTCCGAGTATCCGGTCAGCCGTCGCTACACCCGCCTCCTGCAGGATCACCTCGGCGGCCGCGTCTGAGGCGTCGCACACCGTGAGCGACGCTGCGACGGTGTGGTCTCGCGACCGACTCGTGCCACTTGACCGCTGAGCGGTCGATCCGACCGCTCAGCGGTCGTCCGGCGGGGCGCGGCCGGCCGTCCACCGAAATCGGACGGTCATCTCTTGAGCGGCCGGACGTGACCGGCTTCACTGCGGGCAGGCGTCGGGGGACGCCAGGGGAACACGAGGCCGGTCCGTGGCGATCGGCGAGGGGAAGACACAGGTGCCAGATCGATCGGATGGCGACGCCGCCGAACTCTTCGACGAGGACATCGAAGAGCACGTCGACGAGATCCTCGACGAACTCGGGCCCGAGCCGCGGCTGCACGACCGAATCGACGACGTCGCCGAGCAGCATCACGGCGGCGTCGGGATCTACGCCCCCGCCGAGGAGGGGACGGCGCTGTCGTTCTACGGCGTCCACCCGCTCGGATGGGTCGCGGCGATCGTCCTCGTCGCTGCGCTGTTGGCATCGACCGTGTTCGACACCGAGTATCAGATCGGGAACTTCGGGTGGGGGCTCTGGACGTTCGTCGGCGCGGTCCTCCTGCTGTCGCTGCGACCGATCGTGCTCCACTGGATCCGCCTCGGGATCGAAGGCATCGCCACGGTCACCAAGACGATCGCCTGGATCCTGGCGTGGGCGGTGTTCGGATTCCAGCTCTTCAACGTCGTCACGCGGTACGGCAACGACCTGGTCGAGCAGGACATCCTCCTCGGTGAAGTCGTCAGCCTCGCCGCCCAGTCGTTCGCACTGATGTTCCTGCTCGGCATCAACTACGGCATGCGAGACGGGGTCAACCCGCGGATCGACTTCTGGTGGGCGAACTTCTCGAACCGCACCAAGGCGTGGCTCGACTTCGTGCTCCACGCCGCACTGCTCGCGCCCTTCACGTGGATGGCGATCCGCATCCTCCAGCCGTACGCTGCGACGTCGCTCGGGCGGCGCTTCAACGGCGAGTGGCCGGAAGGTGCAGCCGTGTGGCGGACCTGGGAGCAGGCGACCGATGCCGGTCAGCTCCCGGTCGGGCCGATCAAGGCGATGATCCTCGTCGCCTTCTGCCTGCTCGCGCTGCAGCTCCTCGCCGAACTGATCAAGACCGGCTTCATCATGATGGGCAAGGACGAGTACGGCGACATCGCCGACTCCGACGTGCCGCAGCGGATCGAGTGACGGGGCCGACGATGCTGAGTACCACCTTCGCCATCCTCGGGCTCGAGACCGGGGTGTTCCTCTCGCTCCTCATGTTCGTGATCTTCATGGGCATGATCCTGAGCGGCTACAACGTCGCCTTCTCGTTCGCGGCGACGGCGCTCGGGTTCGCCTTCGTCGGCGACCTCACCGACACCTTCGATCCGAATGCGCTGAACGCATTGCCGTCGCGGTGGTTCGCGGCGATCAACGACCAGAACCTGCTCGCGGTGCCCTTGTTCGTGCTGATGGGGGCGATCCTCGAGCGGTCAGGCCTTGCCGAGCGGCTGCTGACGGCGATCGGCATGTTGATGGGTGGGCTGCGGGGCGGTGTCGCGGGCGCCGTCGTCATCGTCGGCACGCTGCTCGCCGCCGCCACCGGCGTCGTCGCGGCGACCGTCATCGTGATGGGCCTGCTGTCGCTGCCGGCGATGCTCAAGCTGGGCTACGACCACAAGTTGGCCACCGGCGTGATCACCGCGTCGGGAACGCTCGCCCAGCTGTTGCCGCCGTCGATCGTGCTCATCCTGCTCGCCCAGCAGCTGAGCGTCGGCATCCTCGACCTGTTCGCCGGCGCGCTCCTGCCCGGCTTGCTGCTCGCCGGGCTCTACATCGGTTACGTGCTGATCATCTCGTACGTCAAGCCGGCCGCCGGCCCGGCGATGCCGGTCGAACAGCGCACGCTCGCCGGCAACCCGTCGATGCGCGCCAAGGTGCAGATCGCCGCGGTGCTCGCCGGCATGGTCTTTCTCACGATGCTGCTCCGGAGCGGCGGCACGGCGCTGGTGGCGGCGGTGATCGCGTTCGTCGTCGTCCTCGCGATCCTGAGCCGCACCCGGATGCTCGCGGCCGAGGTGCTGGTGTCGATCGTGCCGATCCTGCTGCTGATCGTGGGTGTGCTCACCGCGATCTTCCAGGGCTTCGCCACGCCGTCGGAGTCGGGTGCGGTCGGCGTGTTCGGTGCGCTGATCCTCACGTGTACCAACTGGCTGTTCGACCGCCTGCTCCAGCGTGAAGGGGCTGAGCACATCGAGCCGAAGTGGCGCCTCGGGTGGCCCGAGCTGAAGCAGGCGGGCGAGTCGACGTCGAACATCGTCGTGCTCGTGATGACGCTGCTGTTCGCGTCGACGTTCTTCTCGCTGATGTTCTTCCAGCTCGGCGGCTCGGACCAGACGTCCGAGTGGCTCACGTCGATCGGCGGCGGCAAGTTCGGCTTCGTCGTCGTGGCGATGATCGCCCTCTTCCTGCTCGGCATCAACCTCGAGTTCCTCGAGATCACCTTCATCGTCGTGCCGATCTTCGTGCCCGCGATGCAGGAACTCGGTTTCGACACCAACGACCTCGTCTGGTTCGCCGTCCTGATGGCCGTGAACCTCAACATGGCGTTCATCTCACCGCCGGTCGGCTTCTCGCTCTTCTACCTCCAGAGCGTTGCGCCTCCCGAGGTCGAGACCGCGTCGATCCACAAGGGTGCCATCCCGTTCATGTGCCTCCAGGGCGTCGCGCTCGTCATCCTCGCCGTGTTCCCGCAGATCACCGACTTCTCGATCGACCTGTTCGGCTAGCCACGCCACCAACGCGCATCACCACATCCACCAGCACATCGTCCACTCCAATCACACCAACCCAGCGACTCCGAGGGGGAGCAGCACATGACCATCGAAGAGCAGTACGAGTCCACGTTCGACGAGGTACTCGACAGTCGCGTCGGGCCCGATCGCCGCGACTTCCTGAAGAAGAGTTTCGGCGTCGCCGGGCTCGCCGCCAGCGTCGGGATCCTCAACGCCTGTGCGAGCGATGACGATGACGCCGGCACCGCCGCGAGCGGTGACGACGGCGAGGAGGCCGCCGAGCCCGAGGAGCAGGAGGACGTCAGCCTCAGCCAGGACGGCCCCGAGATCGAGTGGGACATGGCCACGTCGTGGCCCGCCGGCCTCGTGACGCTGTTCGGCTCCGCCAACGTGTTCGCCGAGCAGGTCGGACGGCTGACGGGCGGCAAGTTCAAGATCACGGCCCGCCCCGCCGGCGAGATCGTCGGTGGCCTCGAGGTCCTGCCCGCTGTGCGTGACCAGGGCGTCCAGTCCGGTCACACGGCGTCGTACTACTACACCGGCCTCAACGAGGTGCAGCAGTTCGGCACCGCCGTGCCGTTCGGCCTCACCCAGCGCCAGCACAACGCCTGGCTCTACGAGGGTGGCGGTCTCGACATCCTCAACGAGTTCTACGCCGAGGAGCACGGCATCATCACGTTCCCCGCCGGTGGCACCGGTTGCCAGATGGGCGGGTGGTTCTCGAAGGAGATCAACACCGTCGACGACCTGCAGGGCCTGAAGATGCGCATCCCGGGCATCGCCGGCCAGGTGCTGAGCAACCTCGGTGGTGAACAGGTGTCGCTGCCCGGCGGCGAGATCCTGCCGTCGATCGAAACCGGCGCGATCGACGCCGCCGAGTTCGTCGGTCCGACCGACGACCTGATCCTCGGCCTCGATCAGTTCGACGGCGATCTCTTCTACTACCACCCTGGCTGGTGGGAGCCTGGAACGACGCTCGAGGTCCAGTTCCCGCTCGCACTGTGGGACGATCTGCCCGAGGAGTACCAGGCTGCGGTCGAGATGGCGGCGGCGTATGCGCATGCGACCACCGTTGCGAAGTACGACGTGCTCAACGCCCAGGATCTCAAGACGATCCAGGAGTTCGCGACGATCGTGCCGTTCTCGCCCGAGATCATGGCTGCGTTCAAGACCGAGACGGAGAGCGTGCTCGACGGCATCGCCGGCTCGAACGCGAAGTTCGGGGAGATCCTCGGCCCGTGGCGCGAGTATCGCGACGACGTGTCGGCCTGGCATGCGCTCGCCGAGAAGTCGTTCCTCAACCAGCAGACCGACATCTGATCGGCCATCCCGAGCCGCGCCGCTGCGTCGGTTCGCGCTTCCCCCTCCGGCATCGAGTCGGGACGGTCATTGCGATCGTCCCGACCCGATCCGGGGACCTGTGTCGCCCGCCGTGCGCGAGATGATGTGAGCGATGCGACGGAACGTGCTGCTGCGCTCGGTGCAGCGCCTGCTCCCCGATGGCGTCACGCTGCACGACGCCGTGTTCATGTGGCGGCGCGCGCCGTGGATGGTCGGCGCAGTCGTCGTGGCCGTCGCCGTCGCGTTGGCGGCGACGACCCTCGCCGGGTACGGCTCGGCAGGCGGGCGCATCATGCTCTCGCTCGCGATCGGGATGATCGTCGCCGTGCTCGGGACCGAGAACCGGGTGCTCGCCTCGACCGACCGAGGGCTGCAGCTGTTCCGGGCGAGCAGAATCCGCCAGGTTGCGGTCGAACTCCTCCAGCCGCTCGATCCCGACGTCTCGATCGAGATGGTGTCGTCGAACCTGGTGCTCACCGACTGGTCGGTCGACGGCGACCGCTTCACCGTGCCGAAGCGGTCGCAGGAGGCGATGACGGCGATGGCTGCGACCGGCGGCGTCGGTCGCGGGTGACGCCGCTGTGCGACGCACCGGAGGCGTCTGGCCGGTCGGGCGCGTCGGCCTGTCGCTCGGGGCCGTCGTCGGGAGCGTCGGGCTCGTCGGCTGCGGGGGTGACGACCCGGTCTCGGTCGCGCCGGCGGCGCGAGTCGCCGTCGTGTCCACCGAGCCGTGTGGTGATGCTTCCGGTCGGACGGCGTCGGGCGTGCTCGTCGTCTCGGGCAGGGTCGTGACCGCCGCGCACGTCGTGGTCGACGCGGAGCGAGTCTCGGTCCGGGTCGGTGACGGCGATCTGCTCGACGCGCGGGTGACCGCACTCGACACCGTCGCCGACATCGCCGTGCTCGAAGTCGGCGCGGACGATCTCATGCGAGTCGATGCCGACGCCTCGACGTCAGGCACCGCCGATGCTGACATCGACGCGGTCGCATTCGCTTCGTTCGAGTCGGGGGAGACTGTGCGGATGGTGGGCGGTGCGGCGAGCGCGACGACGGAGCTCGTCGTCCGCACGCGAGCGGCGATCGAGATCGAGGAGGTGCGTGGCACCGAACGGGTGCGGCGCGATGGCTACGAGCTGCTGGGCGAGACCGCGGACGGCGACAGCGGCGCCGGCGTGTACGACACCGACGGCCGGCTCGGAGCGATCGTGTTCGCTGCGTCGAACGAACGCTCGGGCGTCACCTTCGCGGTCGCAGCGCGCGAGGTCGACCGTGTGCTCGACCTCGCCGCGACATCGTTCGAGTGCGATCCCGTCGCCTCGCGCCTCGTGCCGCTCGACGCAGCGCCCGTCCGCGACGAGGACGCGGCCGAGTGAGCGGACTCGACATCGCCATCCTTCTCGGGGGCGGCCTGCTCGCCGGCGTGATCAACGCGATGGCCGGTGGCGGGTCGCTGCTGACCGTGCCCCTGCTCTCGCTCGTTGGCGTGACCGGGCTCGATGCGAACGGGACGAACCGCGTCGCCGTGCTCATCCAGACCGTCACGTCCGGGTTCGGCTATCACCAGGGTGGGGTGCGCCCGTATCGGGAGACGAGCCGCCTGCTTCCCGCGGCCCTCGCCGGCGGGTTGTGCGGTGCGCTCGTCGTGTCGTCGATCGACGACGAGCTCTTCGAGCGCGTGTTCGGCGTGTTGATGATCCCACTGCTCGCGCTCGCGCTGTGGAAGCCGAAGACGTCGGTGGCCGATGTGGGGTGGCCGTGGTGGTTGTCCGCATCGGTGTTCTTCGGCGTCGGCTTCTACGCCGGAGCGATCCAGGCGGGCGTCGGGCTTCTCCTGCTCCTCACGCTGAGTCGGTCGGGGTTCGACCTCGTGCGCGGCAACGCGATCAAGACACTGCTCGTCATCGCCATCACGGCGGTCGTTGCGCTGCCGGTGTTCATCGCCAAGGGGCAGGTCGAATGGCTGCCCGCGCTGGTGCTGTCGGTGGGGTCGGGCCTCGGTGGCTACGTCGGTGCGCGAGTCGCGACGAGCGGCGGCGAACGTGTGATCAAGCCCGTGCTCGTCGTCGCCGTGATCGGCCTCGCCGGCCGCATGGTCGGCCTGTACTGATCGTCGACCCGTTCGTCCGGTCCCGTCAGCGGAGCTTGTAGCGCTGGATCTTGCCCGTCGCGGTCTTCGGCAGTTCGGCAACGATCTCGTAGCGCCTCGGGCGCTTGTAGCCGGCGAGCCGCGCCCGACACCACGCGGTCAGCGACTCGGCGAGCGCATGGCCGTCGGCTGCTGGATCCACGCCGGGCGCCGGGATCACCCACGCGATCGGACGCGTGATACCTCCGTCGTCGGGCTGGCCCACGATCGCTGCCTCCAACACCTGGTCGTGTTCGATAAGCACGCCCTCGACCTCGACCGGCGAGACCCACTCACCGCCAACGCGGAGCATGTCGTCGGCACGGCCGAGGTGGGTGTGGAACCCGTCGGCATCGCGGACGTACCGATCGCCGGTGCGTA